>ONYS01000200.1 GCA_900322095.1 uncultured Prevotella sp. | reverse complement strand
TACTGTTTTTGGATTTTTGGCCTTGGCAAGGTTGAAGTTGCCATAGGGAGTGTGGAGGAGGCCGTCGGAGCGGCCTGTTATCTTGCTAAAGAATGCTTTAATATCCATTGTTGTGATGGGGTTGATGGGTTGAATGGGGTTTATGGGGAGCCGCTGCACAGCAGCGGCCTACAGAACCCAGCTCTACCACTACCAGTTATGCCTTAGCGGTGGCTGTGAGGTAAGGATGATGCCAGTGGAGACGGGTTCGCCCTGCGTGTCGACGGCAGCGGGCAGGTCGGGAACGATCTTGCCGGCCTGTACGCCCTCCAGCCATTTGACGGCCCTCTCGTATCTCTCCTTTCTGATTTCGGAGCCGAGCTTCTGCGGCATGGCCGACACCATGTGGTAGAGGGCGATGTCGCAGGTGTACATGACGATGAGGCGGTTGCGGCTTTCGCCCTCGGCAGCGAAGATGGCGTTTGTGTCGTATGTAGGGCGCAGATAAGACGCTATTTCCTCCTGCGCCTGTGCCTCGGCGTTTGCCCGGTTCTGCTCAGAGGTCTGTGAGACCACCTTGAGCGCGTTGTCGCCGATGACGACTTTGTAATCTTGGTCAGTGATGAACATAAGCTGATATTTTTGAGTTTACCATGAGTTGCGTGCTGTGGGCCGGCGTGCGATGATGGGCTGTGCTGACTCCTGTCGCGAGTTGCGCTGTAGGAGCCAGATAGCCCCCTCGTCGGCATCGGGTGCATCGTCGTGAACGCGCGAGCCCCTTTCGAGCGCCAGCGTCTGCTCGATACCCACCTGCATGTCGGGCGAATCCTTGAGCGCTGCATTGTAGAAGACGAAGCCCCGCTCCCATAGCGGCGATACCGCCTCGATGCGCTGAATCTTCTCCGGCTTCTTGCGTTTGTCGGGCATGATGGGCAGTTGGTATCCCCGGATCTTTCCCTCGGCCTCGAACTCGTCGAGGATGATGTCCTGCATGAAGTTTGCCTCCATGAAGAACTGAACGGCAGCCACGTCGCGCGTGCGCTCGTAGAGGTCGTAGAGCCAGCGTACCATGCCCGATACCGTATCCTGGCGGACGTAGCAGTCGATGAGGTGAAGTTCGGGGCCTATCTTCCCCCAAAGGCGTGAGGCCTTGTAGTCGTTGGCCGTGGTGGACTTGAAGGAAGGGTCGGTGTAGCAGATAAGCTCATCGTACTTGGAGAGCTTGGGCATCTTCTTGAAATGAATCCACTCATTGCGGAAGATGGTGCCGTCGACGATGGGGTTGTGCATCATCTCCTTGTTCCATGCCCGGTATCCGACGAACTCAGCATAGGCCTGTGCTTCCTGCTTGGTCCACTTCTCGCGCCAGACCGGCTCACCGTTCTTATCT
Source organism: uncultured Prevotella sp. (assembly GCA_900322095.1). Lineage (GTDB taxonomy): Bacteria > Bacteroidota > Bacteroidia > Bacteroidales > Bacteroidaceae > Prevotella. Next base: position 1,366 of record ONYS01000200.1, on the reverse strand, counting down.
ACGGCCTGAATCTTAGAGAGGAAGACCCCGTGGGTGTGCGCGATGTTGAAGAGGACGGACGTCTTGGAGATGAGGTTCCCGACCATGATGAACCGTCCGCGTCCCACGTCGAGTGAGCCGAAGAGCGCCTCCTTAACCCAGTCAGTGAGGTCGTGTACGCGCTTCTCGTTTCGGCAGAGCTCGTCGTCGTCGAGGTCGTCGATGACGATGTAGTCTGGTCGAGCCTCGCGGTCACGCAGTCCACGCGGCGACTGTCCACGCCCACAAGCGAGGAACTTGACTCCGCCTTTGGTCTTGAACTCCCCCTCCTGCCAGTCGCCGTCGGACTGCTGAAGGCCGAAGTCGGCGATGATGCGCTGGTTGAACTGCAGCTCAGCCTGTATGTCGCCGAGTAGTCGGTCAGCCGCATCCTCAGACTTTCCGACGATGACCATGAAATTGATGAGCCGCTTGGGCTGGAACATGAGCCAAAGCGGCATGAAGATGTCGAAGTGGGTGGACTTGGCGTGACCTCTGGGCCACATGAAGACCGCCTTGAGGTTTGGCGTTGCCTTTACCTTTCGTGCCGCCTCGTTGTGGAAGGGCGCGTTGTGGATAGTGCGTATGACCTCGCCTGTGGTCTTGTCGCGCAGCTGCAGGAAGTGCGGAAAGTAATACTCGCAGAAAGCAGCATAGTTGGCGAGGAGCCTGTTTTTACGCTGCTCCCTCTCAGCATCGGTTTCCTTCTTGAGGAGCGCGGTGTCGGTAATGGCCTGCACCTGCTTGCATCGTTCGCGCCAGAGGTCATAAGCTTGTTTTTTCTCTGCTACTGTTGCCATGGTGAAGAGTTATGAGAGCTGCTGCAAAGCAGCAGCGTACGGAACCCAGCGGATGAGATGGCTATTTGATTCCCATCTGCTCGGTGATGTACATGTCCTGATACTTGTTGATGACCTTCATGAGTTCCGGTGTTACTGCCGGGTCGGTCTGTGAGCGGTATTCGAGCCACTTGGAGAAGGCCATGAAGACCTCGATGGTGTCAACGACATTCGCCTTCTTGTCAAGTTTCTCGATAACGGCGGATAGCTTTGCCAGCTTGTCCCCAAGCCCTGCAACGAGGTCCGGGTCTTTCGACGAGTTGACTTGCGTGATAAGCGTGTCGATGGTGAGTAGGAGCTTGTTGACGAGTTCCGGTCGTGTGACACTCTTAGCCGCCCTTGCCTCCTTCCATCCACCGGCTGCACACCATTTGGATATAGTTACTCGCGATACCTCTACCTTCTCGGCGATCTCCGCCTGGTCCATTCCCGACATGTAAAGTGTACGTGCGAGGCTCTTTTTCTTTTCTGTCTGTTCTTTTGTCATGATGAAAAATTGATGATTACGG
>ONYS01000081.1 GCA_900322095.1 uncultured Prevotella sp. | reverse complement strand
TAGCCTACATTATTCATGGAGATTATTTTTCACACGAATATCCATAAATTATCCATAAATTTCTCATGAATATAATCATTTACGAATAATTTATGGGTAGTTTGTGATAATTCATGTTCAAAAAAGTAGCGTTTAATGTTCATGAATAATGCAGGTTAGCAAGCATAATGCAACTAAAAAAAATCGAAGTACCTTTAACGGAAGCCAATTTTAGAGTTTTGTTACAGCCTCTACAAAGGGAGGGGAGCGAACATCAAATGGTTAATGTAGGAATGCCGCATGGTAGGAGGGTCGTCATTCCTGACGACCAAGATTTCCGAACGAACCACGAAAAAAATACTATATATCATCTTGCTTAGCCGTCAGGAATGATGGACTATCTGCAATCGATTTTCTTGCTTGGCCGTCAGGAATGACGATACAGACCCGCCCCCAACCCCTCCCTACAAAGGGATGGAGCGAACATCGAAGGGGTAACGTAGGAATGCCGCATGGTAGGAGGGTCGTCATTCCTGACGACCAAGATTTCCGAACGAACCACGAGAAAGTACTATATGGCATCTTGCTTGAACGTCAGAAATAACAGACTATCTACAATCGATTTCCTTGCTTGGCCGTCAGGAATGACGGCCCTCCTACAAACGTTAGTTATTTAACGCCCGCTTCGCGGAATATCGAATAATAACGAATAACTCCGTACAGCCTAATTTTGAATTATGAATTAGAATATCGCCCGCTTCGCGGATAAAGAATAATTACGAATAAGAACCCCGAACCCGCTCCCTACAAAGGAAAAAATATCGCCAAACAATCAGCTAGCCGTCCGTATCATGTTCCGAAAAGAGGAATTTGCCTGGAAGGCCATTTCACATCATTTGCCTTCATGCGCTTTGCAAATCCTTCGGCGGCAGGAATGCCGCCGCTCCTACAACACCCAAGAGAGATTGGAAAACACCGATTAATGTTTCGTGACGGTCGTCACAAAACAACGTGACGTTCATCGCGAACAAACGTGACGGTCGTCACGTGACAGTTGTCACGGAACTGCGTGACAGTTGTCACGCACGAACGCGACAGTTGTCACGCTGAAACGTGACAATTGTCACGCATGATTGTTTCTATAAAACTGCAACGACAGAAAACATCCGGCAGGCCAAAAATCTTTGAGTTTTTCTTGTTTCGAATTCAAAAACACCTTATCTTTGCGGTTGGACATTTATTACAGTAACTCTAAACAACATATTATGGAACAAAAATCAAAAATCCAAGTGGCTGCAATCGCCTGCATGCTCGCTTTGTGTCCTTCTGTCAGGGCTCAGCAGTTGGTGGTGCATACCGACTTGGGAAATGATGCCTACAACCTGTCAGACATCAGAAAGATTCTCACCACCGAAGAAGGAGTGACCGTGGGAGAGTACGGCAAGGAGAGAAAAGTCTACGACTATTCCCAAATCAAGAAAATCACCTTCAGCACAGCCACTTCCATTGCGGCAGTGAAGACTGCAAACAGCAACTTCGTGGCCCGCGTGGAAGAAGGAGGAAAGGTAGTCTCCTGGACCGGAACCGAAGCCGGACAAGAAGTGGCGCTCTTCGACATCACGGGTAAGATGCTCCGCCGTGAATCGCGCCCAGCCCGCCAGCAGATGGACATCTCAGCCCTGCCTCATGGCACCTACATCCTCAAAGTGGGGAACAACAATTTTAAATTCGTCAAATAACAAACCTATAAATCCATTAACAGTATGAAAAAATTTCTATCTCTTTCAATACTCTTCCTCTTCTTCGTCATGGGCGCTGTAGCTCAGGAAAACAAAAACTATGTGATGAAGATTCAAAAGAAGGACACGCTGCTGAGCATCCCCGTGGCTCAGATCGACAGCATCTACTTCGAAGAGCAGCCACAGCAGGGCGACCTCACCTTCGACATCAACGTGAGCAACATCACGTCGGGCTCTGCCGACATAGTGATTACACCCTCCGACGACACGGCACCCTATTATTACGCCATCTCCGACTCAGTGGGCAAGAACAACCGCGACAACAACTACAACGGCTCTTGGTATGAACTGGAAGTGGGATGGTGGACCTACCTGTCTCAGTTCTACAGCATGACCTGGCAGCAGGTGGCTGCACAATTCCTCACCACCGGACAGCACACGGCAGACATTCAGGAGGACTACGGCGGCCGGCTGATGTGGGACACGCCCTACTATGTGTATTGCTTCGGCATGGACACCGAAGGCAATCTGACCTCTGACATCACGGAGAAAGAGTTCCGCACAACAAAGCCCGTTCCGTCGGACAACGAAATCACCGTCACCATCAAGCAGGAACTCTCTGACGGCGTGATGATCGACGTGGCCACCACCAACGACGACACCTACTTCATCGACTGCCAAAAGACCAGCTACGTGGACTACTACCTCGACCAATATAACGGTTCGAAGGACCAGATGTTCTACCACTTCTTCAGCTCTATCAGCTCCATGGTCAACGACCAGTACTTCCACAGCGGCGACCAGACCGACCTGAAGGCCGTTGCCAGTACGTCCGACGCTGACTACTACATCATCATCTGCGGCTTCAACGATGGTCCTACCACCGATATCCAGTTGATTCCGTTCCATACTGCCGCGCAGTAAGCTCTCTGCTTAGCAGATACAAAGAGGGTGTGCCAAACACTAGTATGGCACACCCTCTTTATTTTCGGTCCCCTTGTATTGCGCCTCACCTGCTCACCGGGAACATTCCTAACACTTCCGATTTCGGCTTTTGACTGGAAGTCTGTACCTCCAACCACATTAGGTCAATATTAAAAGAAGGTAAACCAAAGGGCACCATTCTTCGTCACGTTCTTTTCCGGGCACATGTCCGCTTCGCTCCCATGTACCCGGTTACTAAGGTACTGCCTTCCAGGCAGTTATTCACTTCTAAAACTTTAGTCCATAATACTGTCTGCTACATTTTAATAGCCAATAAAAATGTAGCAAAAAGATTTCAAATCACAAGACGGCTATACAGAAAAAAGCCGTACCGCCTCTCCCTCTCTCTAAGTTTGGAAGAAAACGGTACGGGAAAATTATGCAACCTACACTTGATGATTAGCGAACTACTTTGCTCACCTTTCCTTCAGCATTTCGGATTAGGTATACATGGTCGGACTGCATATTCAGAACCTTGCGTCCACTTAAGTCATAGATAGCGCTGGCGTTGTCCGCGTCTGACTTCACGCTGGCGATACCGTCGGGTGTCTCGTCAGAATCCATGATGCGGAGATTGTCGATGCGGAGCGGAGTCGTTGCCACACCACGGCCCAGGAAGCGGATGCAGATGTAGCTGTAGTCCTGCTGATAGCCGTTGAGGTCCACCACACACTGTCGCCAACCCTGTTCGCCCTTGAGCGTACTGAAGTCGATGGTCTGGCATTCGTCGTACTCACCCGTGAAGGCCAGATTAATCTCGGGCAGCAACTGAATGTCGGCGCCGGGCACTGCATAATAGTCAAACAGCAGCTTCGGTTTCTTGGCATTGCCGAGTGCCACTTTGCCCAGACAGAGATAACTCAGATCGCCGTCGGCAGCAGCTTGGAAGGCCATGCTGCCATTGTCGCCATCGGAACTGTTGCCCGTCTCCGGTTGCCAGCCGTTGGCGCCATTGCTCATGCGATACCACATTTCGTATTTCGGTTCACCGTCGGTCCAGTTCTCCTGGAAAGGATAGCTGTAGGGCTTACCCACGACCACCTCCGACGACTGATAGATTCCGCCTTCGCCTGCCGAGTTGACTGCCGACAAACCGAAGTAGACGAGTTCCTGCTCGTCAGCCTCATAGTCGTCGACGGCAATGTTCAACTCGAGGTCTCTGAGGTTACGTTGGAACAGATTGGCGTAGCCACGTGAGAGGTCGTATACGTTGTAGGTGAGGTTGTTGACGTCGCAATAGCCGCCGTGGGCACCTGCCTTGGGCTTGTCCCACGTGAGCCGGATCTTGCCTTCGCCCTCATCGGTGAGTAGGATGTTCTGCGGTGCGCCGGGAAGGTCGAGGCCCAGATAGACCGAGTCCTTGGCGCGCTCGCCGATGCCGGCCTCGTTGTAGGCCACGACTGTGTAATAGGTCATGCCCTTGGCGCCCTTGTTGTCGGTCACGGTGAAAGCCTTGCCCGGCGTGGGTGCGTCAATCGTCTTCACCAGTTCGTTTGTGTTGCGGAAGACGTCAATCTTCGAGATGTTGTCGAGGTTGTCGCCATTCACGCGCTGGGTGGGCGCCTTGAACTTGATGGTGACGGGAGCCGTGCCCTGCGAGGCTTTGAGCGACAGACTTGTCGGAGCAGCCGGAGCGCTCTCGTTGGGGAGAACGTCCACGCTCAGCTCGTCGATAGCGATGGACAGACCCAGCTTGCAGCTGGACGTGGCGTGGAAACCAATGTGGTAGTAGCCGTCGGCAGCGGGTTCGAGAGTCACGGTATGTTTTTTCTCCTTGCCCAGACTCTCAAAGTTCTCTTCTGCCGTCGTGTAGGTAGAAGGATCAACGCCCTGGCCGAACTTCACTTCCATATTGTCGACGAATTTTCCATTATTCAGTGTGGCACATTCATAGTAGGTCAGTTCGTATCTGTTGCCTGCCTTCATGTCGATGCCCGGCGTGATGAGCCAATCGTCCTGATAGCCTGCTTTATTCGTGCCGGTGAAGATGTAGGCGCGCTTCGATTTATGGCTGTCCCACTCCCAGGTCTTACCGTCGTTGTTGCCGTCGATGATATAGAAGAGGTCGAGCGACGAGGCGTCGTTGAAGTCATTATAATAAGGTACTTCAAATCCCTTACCGTAAGGAACGCTGTTGGAGGCGGCCACTTTCGACTCGCGCCATCCATTGTAGGCTTTAATCTCGTAGCTGTACATCTCGGGCACATTGGGTTCTGCGAGCGTCTCCGTGAAAGTAGTTGCCGACTGCTTCTCGGCCACAACCTTGTTGTCGGGCTGGCGGGTGACGGTGTAGGTGACGGCCGCGGGGTCTACATATCCGCCATGCTGTCCCTCGCTGACGGCGTCCCACGTGACAGAAGCCTTGCCCGTAGACTCATCGATTGTGAGCTTCACGTTGTCGGGAGCCTGCGGGTAGTCGTTGCCCACCCACTGCTGCATCGTAGCCTCGGGCCCGTCGCCCTCGGCGTTGGAGCATACCACAGAGACGACGCAGTCGCCCTCGCTGAGCGTGACCTCCTTGCTCACCGTCTCGCCCTTTGAGCCAGAGCCCTGGAAGAGGAGGGCGTCGTTGGCATAAGCCTTGTAGGTGATCTCGCCATCGATATTGCCGCCCATATAGGTCTCCTCGGGCAGACGGAACGACAGCGTGCCTTGGGTATTGTTGTTCTCGATGTCGAGTTTCAGGTCGGTAGCCAGTCCTGGAGCGTCGTCGGCTGCCAAAGGAGGCATCACGCCCAAGCCAATGATTTCCTGTTCGTCGTCGAATGTCGTCACGAGCGTGGCCCGGCCCGTCTGCGTGTCGACGGTGTAGAGTCTCGACTGGGCGTTGTCGTCGGAGCCGCTGTAGCTGGCCCACCACAGCGTGCCCGTCTTCTGGTCGAAGGTCATGCTCTGGGCATACTTGGGCGTGATGCCCGTGGAGCCAATCCGTGTGGCAGAGCCGTTGGTCTTGTCCACTTTGTACAAGTCGCCCGATTGGTCGATGCCCCACAACTGTCCATTGGCGTCGCAGGCCAGACCGTAGTAGCTGTAGCAGTTGCCCACAGGCACGATCTGCTGATTCTCATAGTCAATCTTGCACAGCTTCCAGGTGCCGTCAACCGAATATTGTCCGTAGATGGTGCCATTGGTGGGGTCGTAGGTCTTGTCGCTTATGCCTGCCATGTCGCTGGAGACAGTGCCGTGGTTGACGAACGCGCCGGTCTTGATGTTATAGGAGTAAAGCTGCGAGATATCCACAGCGCCCGATGTGTCGGTTTGTCGCCATATCCACCAGTAGGTGTCGCCGGCCAATACGGCACCTCCGTTGCACAGACTGTTCATCTTTCCGATGCGGGCAAACTGCTCCGGCTGCGAGCCGGCTGATGTGTCGATGGTGTAGAGACCCAAAGGCGTTGACTCTCCACTGGGCAGGTTGTTCCAGGATGCTGCGTAATAGACGAAGCCCACCAGCTGAGTTTGGTAAGACCCTGACTTGAAGGACCGCTGCTTGAAGACTGCTGTCGACAGGTCCTCATTCAGCGTCGTCAGGTGGCGGACTTGCTCCCGGGGTTGTTGGTAGTCAGGTGCAGCCCAAAGCCCAAGAGCCGGAAGCAGAGCCATGCCGAGGACTGCCAGTTTTAGGTTGTTTTTCAGTGTCATTGCTGTAGGTGATATTAAATAAGGGGGAAGCAGACTCTCGGATGAGCCTGTTACCCCCCATTCGTTATTATTTTATCAGTTTTATGTTCTTCTCTCCATGACGGGTGACGACATGGATGACGTAGATGCCTTGCGGCAGACTGTCGATGTCGAGTTGAGTGGAGACGAGTCGGCCATTGGCATTGTAGACGGCCACGCGGACCACGTCGGCATTGCCCAGGAGGCTGCGGATGCCATCGTAGACGCCACCCACCTCAAAGCTGCGCTCGCCGATGGCCTTGTTGTCGGCATCCAGGAGAACGGCCTTGCAGGCTGTACCCACGGGCACGTTGATGTTGACCGTGAACGTCAGCGTCTGCTCCTCATTGCGCTTCACGTTGAGATTCTGCTTCTCGGTAGTGAGGATGACGTTGTTTTGGTCGTCAACCAACTGGCAGGCAACATCATCATTGTAGAGATAGCCGTCGTTGCGGACGCAGAATTTCAGTTCGGTATCCGTGTTGTTCTCGATGGTCTCTGGCACGGCGGTCTCGTCGGTAAGGCTCAGTTTTGGCTCATCGGCAGTGATGGCAACGTTCTCCACCTTGCCCACCTCCTTGCTCGAATCGTTGAGCGTGAACACGTAGTCGGAAGCCGTGGGCAGGTCGAAGGTCTCTGTGAACTCCACGTCGGCCTCGTCGTCGCGGTCGATGTCGACGGACTGCTTTTCGGAAGTGAATACCACCTCGCCGTCATGGCTCACCGTGAAGCTCATGTCGCCAGCATAGCGATAGCCGGAGTTGGAAACGTGAAATACAACCGTCGTAGGCTCGCCGTCAACAATATTCTCCGGGTCGAACGAGGCAGACTCCAACTTCAGATTGGGCACCTTATCCACGGCATCGCCCACGATGAACTCCTTGTAGGCATAGTAGCTGGGAATCATTGCCTTGTTGGTTGTCGGGTCGACGATGTGCAGCTCATAGGTGCGGCCCACCTCACACTCGTCAGGCAGCACACCGCCAGAGAGCGTGAACCATTGCTCGTGGGTTTCGGCGGCAATCGTGATCGTGTCGTACTCGATGTCGCCTACGGTTTCCCATTCGTCCTCATCAAATATCTCGACTTTCAGCTTGCCTGTCCATTCGCCGCCGTCGTTGTTGAGGCAGACCTTCAGACTCAAATCGTTCTTTGGCACCTTGCCGTCGACAGCAGACGTGATGATGATGTCGTCGGCTACTTCCAGTACGGGTGGGATGGGAGATCCCACCACCTTGATTCCACGGAGGGAACAAAGCGTTGCGGCGTCTGGCGTCTCTATTCTGCCATTATCATCTTGACTGAGCAATCCCTGCGCACCACGCAGCTCAACCACATAGTCGTCGCTTCCAGGCAGATCGAAGTCGCCTACGTTGTAGGTGATTTCGGTGTCGGCATTGGCAGGAATGCTGAGCCAGGGAGCTTTGGTCAGCGATGAAGAGGGGAAGTCGTTGGTGCCCAAGTCTCTTTTCTTTCCGTAGATATACATTCGCAAATAGAGGGGACCGTAGAATTCGCCGCCATCATTATGAACGGTTACGGTCACTTTCTTTGTTACCCCATTCTCCAGGTCGCCCTCGTTGTCGCCCTTCACGCTGACAATGGAGAGCTGATAGGCTCCGGTGGTCGTATAGGTGATGTTGTCGTCGATCACGGTGGCGTGATACTGGTCCATCCGTCCCGGCATCACCTGCATGAAGCGGTCAGTAGCATAGCCATCGTAGCTCACCTGATAGAAGGGGCGCACGGTATACTCGCCAGCCTTCACGTCGGCAGGAATCGTGAAGCTACACTTCATCGTGCTCTGTCCGTTAGTGACGGGATAACTCACTGCCTCGTAGACAAGCTGCCGGTAAGCTACCTTGCCCTCAGCGTCAATCAGGGCGAAGCCAAGATTAGCCGTATCCGCATTGGCGGAATTGTTCCATATTTCATCGGCCTCAAGCTGTGCGGCCTCATTGCGGCCAATGGTGTTGTTGAACTCTTCCACGCCATCGCAGGTGAAATTGAACACGGGCTCAGAACCCTCAACAGGTTTCTGCAGTCCGGCCACAGCGCACTGGGCATAGCTGAAGGCGCTGCCATCGGACGAGCCGCCAATGCCTTGCGTACCGGGTTGCAGGAGCGTGAGCATGTAATAGCCGTTCTCTGTGCCGCTCCAGCCCCAGTTGATATGGTAGAGGCCTTCGTCGTTGATGCCGTCGACCACGAAGAAGTGACCCTCGCCCTTGCGCGTCACGCCGCCATAGGCAACAGGGCGCGTCGAGACAAGCTCGTTCTGCAGCATGGCATCCCAGTCGGCTGCGGTGAAGTAGTCGCGCACGTTGTAGCTGATGCCCTTGTCGTAGCTGAAGTATTTCATCATGGCCGGGGCAACTTCGAAATCATAAGCACCCGTGCTGTAGCCATAGACAGACTGCACGGCGGCGCCGACGTGATACATAAGGGTCGACACGGCATCGATGGCGTCGCTGGGCGATTTGCTGGTGAGTTGGGGAAGCATGGCATCCCAGTTGTAGTGATAGCCGTCGAAGACTACGTTGACATCAACCTTATCGTCCTCGCCTTCCGAAGTGTATGAGATGGAATCCTTACCTACTTCAGGCCAACGGGTGTAGTACATGATTTGTGAGAGCGCTGTGGCCACACAGCCAGTAGCGGCAGGTCCCGTACCGTCCTCATAGCCCCAGCTGTCGTATTGGGTCACGATGGGACACTTGCGGTTGTAGGGATCGCCCTGGTCCCACATGATGTCGCCCAACAGCGGCTCCACGGCGCTCACGGGACGCATGGGTGCGTAGGCCTTGCAGTCGTTGTGATTGGCGAGCCAGGCAATCTGAGCCGTCCAGGAATGAATCATTCCTTTCATCGACTGCGGAATGCGTTTGCCATCGAAGGCGCCCTTGTCGGCATAGCCCAGAATGGCGGGTGCACGGTCGTCGGCAGCCACCATCACGTAGCCCTTCTGCTGACCGCAGTTGAAGACGAAAAAGGCATTCTTACCCGAAGTCTGATCCACCTGCGTGTAGGCAAGTGACAACTGATTCAAGGCGGGTGCACGCCATTGACGTTGATTTTGGGAAGCGCTCCTCAAGAACGATTCCGCCATGGCTTTGGCCTGGTTGGCATCAACGGGAGCAGCCGAAAGACGGTCTCCCGAGAACAACACAGTCAACACCATGAGAAGTAGTAATAAATTCTTTTTCATAAACTTATTATTAGCATTGACAAAAAAAGATTTAATTCGTGTGTAAAATTAGTCTATTCTGTCTTTATTGCTAATAAAAAGAGGCTGGTCCCCGTTCTATTTCATGATTTAGAACGAAAAAGGATGTGTCTAGTGGCTCTAGTCTTTAGTGAGTCTGGTGTCTTTGTTTTGGCTCTTCCATTGCTCTCTTCTGGAATTCAGAAGGAGAGAGACCGGTGATGGCCCTAAACGTAACAGAGAAATTAGAGCGTGAGATGAATCCCACACTGCGCCCAATGAACTCAATGGTGTACTGGCCGTAGTGTTCCGTATCGAGCAATCGCTCGCAGGCAATCTTCACCCGTTGTTCATTGAGCAGCGTCTTGAAATTCTTCTGCATCTTGTCGTTGATGACTTGCGACACCAGTTTATAGCTGTAGCCGGTGAGTTCGGCCAACTGGTTGAGCGAGAAATGGGGATTGGTGATTTCATCCGAATGGTTCAGCACATGCTTAATCTTTGCCGCAATCTTGTCGCTCAGTTCGTCTGTCAGTCCCGAGTTCTGATATTTCTTCTTGTCAAGTTCGGGTTCCTGCTTGCTCTCCAGCTGTTCATATTCCAAGCGCGTCTGCTTCTCCAGCTGAATCAGCTCCACATTCTTCCGGTAGAGCGACCTGATGAGGGCACGCATCTTCCTGCGGTTGAGGATGAGCGACACCACATAGAGCGAAATCAGGATGATGACGATGCACGCGGCAATCAGCACAATCGTCATGCGCTGTTTGCGCTCGTGCTCCTTCTTGAACTGCAGGTTCAGTTCGTCGACTTCGTTGAGCAGGGGAGCTTTCGATATGGAGGCAATCTCACGTTCTGAAAGCGTAGAGTCCTTTTTGTGATGATATTGAATAAAGTAGATATAGCCTTGACGTTTGTCGCCATTCATCAGGTAGTAGCGCGAAAGCAGAGCGTAGGCCTTGGTCTCGTTTTCACTGAACTTATACTTGATGGCCTTGGCAAGCAGCAGTTTCATCGTAGTGATGGCCGAGCCGATATCGCCACTTTGGGCTTGAGCTTGGGCCAACGGAAAGAGAGCAACGTCTTCCAGCTGCTTGGCGAGCAGGTGTTGGGTTGGAATCTTCGAGGGCAGGAGCTTGAACCAACGGATGGCCCCCCTGTAGTCGTGACGGATGTAGGACTTAATGCCCAAGGCCATGCACAGGCTGTAGGCTTTCAGTGGCTGACTGTCAGAAATTCTCAACCCTTCCAGTTGGCTGATGGCATGTAGAATCTTCTCATCCTGCGGGTCGTCGGGGTAGAGTGTGCACATGTTGAGAAAACTCACCATCACCACTTCGTAGTCCCTGACTTTAATTCCGGACGACATGGCCTGAGAGAGCTGTCGCCAAATCTCGTCGGAGAAGAGCTGTTTGCCGTAGAGCATGTTGCAATTCAAGTAGATGCCACCCATATTAAGGGCCACATAAGCCAGATTGCTGGTATAGTTGCAGCGTTTCGACACCTGATAGGCCTCGCGCAGAATGTTCACAGCCTTGTTGTAGTCGTAGAATGAGCCGTAGAGATAGCCCATATTGTTGAGGGCCCGGGCGAGAATGCTGTCTTGGGAGGGAGAAGTCTTGGTGTTTCTCAGTCGTGTGGCGACAATAGAAAAGCACACCAGCGCACTGTCGTTCGAATGGTGGAGGTCGTAATATTCGCCCATCTTCATGAGTTGCGCCTCCGAAAGTTTTTTCCATTTGGCATTGAGCTGGTCGACATATCGGCCTCCGGCTATCGCGGTAATAGGGAGCAGAGAGAGCAATATGAGTAGAATTTTCTTCATCAGGCGGCAGGATAAATGCTATTTGCAGTGCAAATATACGAAATGTTTTCGATTTTGATGACAGAAAAGCCGATTATTTAGCTCAGTGGATATTCTCCAAGGATTACCCCCCTGAAGAGCACGACCGGATTCCCACAAAGGATGACTTTCGATAACCCGCCCCTACTAAACCGTTCCGTTGTTTGCTAAGGCTTCTTTTACAATGTTCATCAATACTTCAAGAACCAACGGACACTGACCAACAGAAGGTAACGTCTTCCATTTGTTTTTTCACGTAGGATGTTCGTAGGAGGCCCTCATTCCTGACGGCCAAGAAAGATGTCAGATTGTTATAGATTATTCTTGACGGCCAAGAAAGAAATCCTTATTATACTTTTAGCGATTCGTTCGGAAATCTTGGTCGTCAGGAATGACGACCCTCCTATACGCCCCCCTACAAACATCGGGGTTGCTTTCCCCTCCCTTTGTAGGGAGGGGTTAGGGGTGGGTCTGTAGGTTAGAGGTGGGTTTTCTACACCATGAAGTACAAATATACCGCCAAAACGACAAGGAACAAGACTAAGACAATGATGATTGCTTGGGTCTTCTCTTTTCGGGGATTTCCCTTACCTGCGCCATTCGCCGCAGACAGTCTTTCCTCAGTTGCTTTTTCACGAGCCTCAGCAATGGGCTTTACGAGTGCCATGGCGCGATCATACTGTTCCTCAGGTACATAGATGGCAATACCTACTATAGGACCGTAAGCACCAACAACAGTATCTTGGCTCTCGTCGTGCATACGAGTCGGGATACCGACTTCATTCAGCTTACCAACAATCTCATCAGCAAAGATGGAATTATCGCATTTTATGAGTTCTTTTTCTTTCATTGCGCAGTCTTCTTAGGTTCTTGTTATCACTTGCAAATATAGCAAAAAAGATTCATAATCATTTGCAATTTTGGCAAGAAAAAGGACCAGTTGAATTTTTCCGTGGATGATGATTAAAAGGAAAATCTCATCCTCAGCGCTTAGGCTAAAGCCTATTGTTGTTTTGTGGAGGAGTCTGGGT
>ONYS01000160.1 GCA_900322095.1 uncultured Prevotella sp. | reverse complement strand
TCTTTAGCAAGCATAATGCAACTAAAAAAATTCGAAGTACCTTTAACGGAAGCCAATTTTAGAGTTTTGTTACAGCCTCTTTGTAGGGAGGGGTTGGGGTGGGTCTTCTTCTTCTCGTAGGGAGGGGTTGAAGTGTGTCTCCTTTTTTCTCTTCGCCTGAGAAATAATAAATCTTCCTGCAGTCCGTTAATCTATTTATCCGCCCCTATCAAAAATTGAAAATTATGAGTAAGAAACCTACACTCACCAGCAAAGAGTATTTGCTGCCTTTTATTCTTGTCACGTCGCTCTTCTTTCTTTGGGGCTTCGCGCGCGCCATCCTGGACGTACTGAACAAGCACTTCCAGAACGCTCTCGACATCAGCATCTCTCAGTCGTCGCTCATTCAGGTCACTACCTATCTGGGTTATTTCATCATGGCCATCCCTGCAGGCTGGTTCATCAACCGACGCGGCTATCGCCTGGGCGTAGTCTTTGGTTTGCTGCTGTTCGGCATTGGCGCCCTGCTTTTCATTCCCGGCGCTGAGGCCGGCACGTTCTATGCCTATCTGGGAGCGCTCTTCATCATCGGCTGCGGACTTGTGTTCCTCGAGACGGCCGCCAACCCTTATGTTACTGAGTTGGGAGCGCCCGAGACTGCCACCAGCCGACTCAATCTCAGCCAGTCGTTCAACGGACTGGGTTCGCTCTCCGCCACTTTCCTCATCGGACAGTTCCTCTTCGACGGCACCGACAAGGGCGGCAATATCGTCATTCCCTACACCGTGCTGGGCATTGTGGTGCTGTGCATAGCCGTGGTGTTCTCGCGCGTCAACTTGCCTGAAATCAAGCATCAGGAGACAGAAGAAGACAAGGCCGACGGTACCCGCATCATGAAGCTCTTCCGCCATCATCCCATGTTCGTCTTCGGACTCTTCACGCTCTTGGCCTACGAGGTTGCCGAGATTTCCATCAATAGCTATTTCATCAACTACGTGACCGGCAAAGGCTGGATGAGCGACAACACCGCCTCCGTGGTCCTCACGATGGCGCTGGCCTTCTTCATGGTGGGCCGGTTCCTGGGCAGTTGGGTTATGCGGCGCGTCAAGGCCGAGCATGCTCTGCTCTGTTGCGCCATCGGCAGCGTGGTGTGCATTGGTACGGTGATGCTCAATCTGGGCAAGATTTCCATGGTGGCACTGGTGTGCAACTATGTGTTTGAGGCCATCATGTTCCCCACCATCTTCTCGCTGGCTCTGCGTGGACTGGGCAACCTCACCAAGAGTGCCTCGTCGCTGCTCATGATGACGCCCATCGGTGGTTGCGGTTTCCTCCTCATGAGTCTCATTGCCGACTCCACCCACATGATGAGCATGCCTTTCATCATTCCCTTCCTGGGCTACTTCGTCGTGTTGCTCTTTGCCTCAGAGCTTACCCGCAAGGGCAAGCAGATTGTGCTGACGCTGTAAGACGTCTGACTACCATCGTCCGTTGTTAGGTTTTTATAATAATTCAAAGGTGTTGTGTAATGTTTTACATGGCACCTTTTTTTTGTATCATGACGAGTGACTGCGAGACAATCATCGGTGGACTAATGAGCAATAGGCTGACGACGGATTATAAATAGTTTGCAGTTTAGTACCCGATAATTGCAGAATAGTAACCGGCCTATTGCGGCTTCCTATTATTTCTCATATTTTTGTCTAATAAAAAGATGTATGGAATTGGATAATGGCAAAAAAAGATTTAAATTTGCAAAATAGAAATAAGAACTAATCCGGTTGACCGATGCGGAAACTATTGATAATCGTTATAGTCTCTACCCTCGTACTGCTGTCTTGCTCACAAGACAGAGGCAGTCGTCGTAGCTCTGATGTTGAGTATGCGGAGAGCGTAATCCAATCCCATAAAGATTCATTCTATACCCATCCTGCTGATACCCGTCGTGATTTCCTCAATGCGCTGCGTCAACTCAAGGACAGTTCGGCCCGCAGCCGCATCCTGCTGTCCGTGGCCATGAGCGACCTGTTTCAGGGCAACAAGGCGAGTTGCGACAGCATTACCCGTGATATTGGCGGCTACTGCCAGCGCCATCCCGACGACCACGAGCTGTCCGGCATCTACTGGAACGACTGCGGCGTGGTGGCGATGCTGGCCAATGAGACAGACTCGTCCATAGCCTGCTACCTGCGGTCACGCAAGCATCTGGTCGCTGCCAGCGACACAGTGCGTTTTTGCGACGTCAGCATCAATCTTTCCAGCCTCTACCGCAACAAAGGCGAGATGGCCCGTGCCGCCAATGTGCTGCAGGAGGCGCTGGTCATGCTGCCGCCGACAAAGACGGAACTGACCACGACGCGTTTTGCCGTGCTCTACATGCTGGGCGCCATCTATAGCGACATGTACTGCTTTGCCATCGCCGACAGCTATTTCCGGCAGGCTGAGCGCTCCCTCAGCAAGGCCAGCATCAACGACCAATGCCTGTTCTACAACTCCCGAGGCAACAGGTCTTTTTTCGACAAGCAGTACCGCAAGGCATGGAACGACTTTGTGAGCATGCGCAGGTTGGCCATTGAACTGAACAATCCTAACCTCCGGGCCACCGCCGAGTCGAACATGGGCGAGATTCTCCACAGCCAGGGCAAGAGCGCCCAGGCCCTGCCTCTACTGATCAACGCAGAGAAGACCTTCAAAGCCACGGGTATTGCCGAAGATCCTTCGATGGTCTACCTCAACGACCTCATCGCCTCTATCATGGGACGCATGGGACGGAAGGCTGACGCCCTGCGCCGCTTCTCGACTTCCGACACCGCGGCCATCGCCCACCACCCGAGATACATGCAGACGCACTACGAACGGCTGGCCGACTTCTATCACAGCAACGGGTACGACAAGCAGGCCTTCGACTGTATCGAACGGGCACGACGGTACGAGACCGTATTTCGAAACCGGCTGTTCGGCGAACAGATGGCCGACGCCCAGCAGCGATACCTGCGCGACAAGAAGGTCATCAGTCAGCGCACGGAGATAGAACGTCAGCACGAACAGTCCGACAACCTGCGGGCCATCATCTTCATCATCGTGGTCTTTGCCATTGTCATCCTTGCGCTCACCTCTTGGGCCGCACGACGCAAGCGGCAGCTCATGCAACTGAAATACCAGCACGAGCTCACCGACCTGTCGCTGAAGAACATCCGCAACCGGTTGTCGCCCCACTTCATCATGAACATTCTGGGACGTGAGCTGCCGGTGAACAACGAGGGCGTGACGCGGCTCATCAAGTTCATCCGCCAGAACCTCATGCTCGTTGAGCGCAACGTGATTCCCCTGTCAGAGGAGCTCGACTTCGTCAACACCTACGTGGCGCTGGAGCGCAAGGCCCTGTCGTCGGAGTTCGACTATGTTTGCCATGACGACGACAACGTGGACTCGCAGAAGATACTCGTGCCGGCAATGATGGTGCAGGTTTTTGTGGAGAACGCCGTCAAGCACGGCCTGCGCGGACAGACTGGTGCCCACTATCTGCATGTGAACATCGTTGCAAAAGACAGCGACATCGTCATCACCGTAGACAACAACGGTTCCGACGTGCAGTCTACCACGCATGGCACGCAGTCAGGCATCCGTGTCATGCAGCAAACCATCGACCTGTTCAATAAGTCAAACGCACATCCTATCCGTCTGACCTACGGCCCCGAGTCCGACGGCGTTTGGCACGTTGGCATCTCGATACCCAAAGATTATAAGTACAGGCAATTTTAACCCATTCAACCGAAGCATTATGAGAAGCGTGATGATTGTTGACGATGACATGTCAGCTCAGAAGACTCTACAAGATATCTTGGCGAAATACCCAGGCTACCAGATCACTCAGATCGCCGGTACGCTGAAGGAGGCCAGGCAAATTCTTACCAACAGCTCGCCCGACCTGCTCTTCCTCGATCTGGAGCTGCCCGAAGGCAATGGCATGGAGCTCATCGACCTGATGCAGGAATATCATCCCGAAATCTATGTGGTGATGTTCACAGCCTTCTACCAAAGCATGGGCAAGGAGACTTTCCGTCATGGCGAGCGCGACTATCTGCTCAAGCCCATCCTGCCCGATGAATTCGATAAGGTCATCAGACGCTATGAGTCGGTGCAGAACGAGAGCAACTCAGCGCCTGTCATTCAGCGCAAGGGCAAGTTCTTCGGTGCCATCGCACTCACGACGGCAAACAGCGAACGGCGGCTGACAAAGTGCGACGAGATAGGATTCTTTCGGTACAAGAGCGACCGTAAGCTGTGGGTTGCCGTACTCAGCGACTTCACTTCCATCACCCTCCGCAAGGGTACCACGGCGAAGGATATTCTCGAACTAAGTCCTATCTTCCAACAAAGTCACCAGTCGTTCATTGTCAACCTCAACTATGTCAACTTCTTTGGTAGCACGAAGATTCGTCTGCGCAGTCCCTTTCAGTCCTATTTCATCCCCATGGGCCGCACGTTCTTCCATCCCTTCGACGAGCGCTTCCGCCAAGTGTAGCCACACGACAGATTGTGCATGTCGGTTTTGTTTTTCGCCCATGTAGGGTAGAGAAGCAATCATTAGGGTGGCTCCTACTCGCTTTTGGGGAGAATCTAGAAAAATTTCCAAGTGAGTACTGGCCTTCCAGGCCATTCCTGCTTTCGAAGCTTTTATGGTTCGTGGACATCACTTCCCGTTGCTCAATGGTCGTTTGTTCGTGTGAAAGCATTTATTCGTTATTATTCGATATTCCGCGAAGCGGGTCGTTAAATAACAAAGGATGTCCGTAGGAGCGCCGTCATTCCTGACGGCGAAGAAAGAATCCATAAAGAATATTTTCGTCGTTAAATCACCGTCGTCAGGAATGACGACTCTCCCACACTGCACTAATTCGTTGGCTGGTACGCCAGGGGCTTTGGTAGGAGTGTTGATATTCGGTTAATGCCTATTCGTATTAAAAACAATAATAACTCAATTTTCTGAAATAGATTGGAGTTAGAGAATTCAAAGAAGTTAAAGAAGTTAGAGACATTAGTTTTGCGTATCCGCCTCGATATTGGTGTGACAAATGTCTTTAACTTCTAAGCGAGCCTGCGAGCGATAACTTCTTTGACTTCTTTAACCTACATTATTCATGGAGATTATTTTTCACACGAATATCCATAAATTATCCATAAATTTCTCATGAATATAATCATTTAAGAATAATTTATGGGTAATTTGTGATAATTCATGTTCAAAAAAGTAGCGTTTAATGTTCATGAATAATGCAGGTTAACTTCCTCAAGTTTCGAAAGTTGCAAACTTCCGAAACTTGAATAATGAGTCCACTTTAAAAAGTCCGCAACGCAAAAAAATGCAATAATATGATGGTATATGAGATAATTTTTGTATCTTTACACTTGTAATAAAGGCAACG
>ONYS01000082.1 GCA_900322095.1 uncultured Prevotella sp. | reverse complement strand
CTTATCTTTGCACCACTAATTTCATGCGGCAATAGCTCAGTTGGTAGAGCGCGACCTTGCCAAGGTCGAGGTCGCGGGTCCGAGTCCCGTTTGCCGCTCATCTTTGGAAAAACAGACTGTGACGGTTTCTCTCCAACCATGA
This sequence comes from uncultured Prevotella sp., assembly GCA_900322095.1. Taxonomy (GTDB): domain Bacteria; phylum Bacteroidota; class Bacteroidia; order Bacteroidales; family Bacteroidaceae; genus Prevotella. Next base: position 14,046 of record ONYS01000082.1, on the reverse strand, counting down.
TGCTCCAAAACAGTCTTTTGCATGACCTTTGCCATGCGAAGAGAAAACCGGTCAATTAGCCGCAATGGTGGAATTGGTAGACACGAGGGACTTAAAATCCCTTGGCCAGAAATGGCTGTACGGGTTCGAGTCCCGTTCGCGGCACTTATATCAAAATTCTTACCGTTATGCATAAAAGCCTCATCCTATCTATTTCCGTATGTTCCCTTATTGCTTTGTCATCATGCTCTTCCAAGCTGGGTGCATTGTCGTCTGACAATTTTAAGGTGACGCCCACTCCGCTGCAGACGCAAGGCGGCAAGGTGACTGCTACGATAGACGGTTCATTCCCCGAAAAATATTTCAGCCCCAAGGCTACCATCACCATTATTCCCCAGTTGCGCTACGGCAACGGAGAGGTGGCCGACGGTGAGCCTGCCGTATTCCAGGGCGAGAAAGTCCTCGGCAACGGTCAGACCATCAACTATCGTCTGGGCGGACGCTACACCATGAAGTCGAACTTCGACTATCAGCCCGACATGAGAAAGAGTGACCTCTACGCCACCTTCCGTGCACAGGTGGGCAAGAAAAGCGTCGTCATCCCCGACGTGAAGATTGGCTATGGCGTCATCGCCACCTCTGAGCTCTATCGCCGCACGCTCCTCAGCGACGGTGGCGTCATCGCTCCCGACTCCTTCGAGCGCGTGAAGGCCAACAAGTATGAGGCAAAGGTGAAATTCCTCATCAACCAGGCCAACCTGCGCCAGAGCGAGTTGAAAAACAACAGCGTGCAGGAATTCGTGAAACTCCTCAAGCGCATCAATGCCGACCAGAAGGGACTCAACCTGAAGAACGTAGAGGTGAACGCCTACGCTTCGCCTGAAGGCGGATTCGCTTTCAACGACAAGCTCGCCACAAAGCGTCAGGACAACTCGGAGGACTACGTGAAGCAGCAGCTCAAGAACGCCAAGATAAAGGATGCCGACATCGACGCCAACTACACCGCACAGGACTGGGAAGGCTTCAAGGAGCTCGTCTCGGCCAGCAACATACAGGACAAGGACGTCATCCTGCGCGTGCTGTCGATGTATAAGGATCCCGAGGAGCGCGAGGAGCAGATCCGCAACATGAGCGAGGCCTTCCGTGAGCTTGCCGACGGCATTCTGCCCGAACTGCGCCGCAGCCGTCTCACCATCAACTATGAGACCGTGGGCCGCTCGGACGATGAGATAAAGGCTCAGCTTGCCAGCGATCCCGCCAAACTCAGCGTAGACGAGCTGCTCTATGCTGCATCGATCGAGAAAGACCAGGCCAAGAAAGAGGATATCTATAAGAAGACCAGCGAACTCTACGATCGCGACTACCGCGCCTACAACAACCTCGCCGCTTTGGAGATGAGCAAGGGCAACTACAGCAAGGCTCAGACCTATCTCGACAAGGCTACCGCCATCGACCGCAATGGTGGTGAGATTTATGCCAATGAAGGACTCATGGCCCTCAAGGACGGTAATATGACTCAGGCCGAGAGCCTCATCGGCAAGGCTGCCAACTGCAAGGGCTACGGTCAGGCCATGGGTACGCTCGACATCGCCAAGGGCAACTATACCGCTGCCATGCAGACCCTCAACGGACAGAACACCAACACCGCAGCTCTGGCCTGCATCCTCGTCAACGACCTCTCTGGCGCCAAGGCCGCACTCAACAAGGTGGAGAATCCCGACGGCATGACCAACTATCTCCATGCCATCGTCTGTGCCCGCCAGGGCAACAGCTTCGCAGCCAACAGCTATCTGAAGGAGGCCTTCCGTCTTGACCCCTCTCTGCAGCAGCTCGCAGCTGACGATTTGGAATTTGCCAACATCAAATAACCGGGGCCCCTTGGAGAGCACTCGTCTGTCCTCCAGCCCCAAAGCGCTCCAACCTTCAGAAAAAGGCTTGGTGCGCTTTTGTGCTTAAAGACTTTATGAAAAAGTTTCTTTTGTTCGCATTCGCCCTGATTCTGACCGCGTGCGGAACCGACTCCCATCACTTCAAGATTGAAGGCCGGCTTCTTCACCTGAATCAGGGTGAATTTTATGTATACAGTCCGACGGGCGACCTCGAAGGTCTGGACACACTGAAGGTGCAGGCCGGGCGGTTCGCGCTCGAGATTCCCTGCGAGCGGCCTATGGTGCTGATGATAGTCTTACCCAACTTCACCCAGCAGGTGGTCTTCGCCGAACCCGGCAAGACCGTCGACATCAAGGGCGACGCCTCCCACATGAGCGAGATGACCATCAAGGGCACTGACGACAACAAGCTGATGGACAGCTTCCGCAAGCGCATCGCCCAAATGTCGCCACCCGAGCAGAAGCGCATCGCCATAGAGGTGATCAAGGAGAACCCGGAGACAGCCGTGGCTCCCTACCTGCTCATGACCTACGTGCTCGACGACCGCAATCCCGACTATGCCCAGGCGTCAACCCTCATCAAGATGATGGAGGAGAAGCAGAAGGACAACGGCATGCTGAAACTGCTCAACGACAAGGTGAACCTGATGCAGCAGTCGGCATTGAACGGCCGTATGCCCAACTTCGTGCTGACCGACATCAACGGACAGCGCGTGAGCAGCAGCGACCTGGCCAAGGCTCCGCTCGCTCTGGTCGTGGCATGGTCGAGCCTGAACTATGAGAGTACGGGGCTGATGCAGCAGATGAAGATGTGGCAACAGCAGAGCGGCGGACGCATAAAGTTCCTCACCGTTTCGCTCGACCCCAGCATCGAACAATGCCGCACCTATCTGAAGAACAATCAGATGAATTATACCACGATTTGCGACGGCAATATGTTCGACAGCAAAGGAGCAAGAATCTTCGGCTTCTACAACCTGCCCGACAACGCCCTCTTCCGCAACGGACAACTCATCGGCCACAGCCTGTCTCAGCAGGAACTCAGCAGCCGACTGCAACCCTATCTATCCCATTAGGCCTATGCTCGTACAAACCTATTCGGCCGTCGTCAACGGCCTCGACGTAACCACGGTGACCATGGAAGTGAGTACCACCGCAGGATCGATGTTCCATCTGACCGGACTCGGCGACGAGGCCGTGAAGGAAGGCCGCGACCGCGTGATGGCCGCCATACAGAACAATGGCTTTGAGATTCCCATCCGCGACATCACCGTCAACCTGGCACCGGCCGACATCCGCAAGGCCGGCACCGGCTTCGACCTGCCCATGGCCCTGGCACTGCTTGTTGCCACAGAACTAGTCCAGATAGACCTCAACGGCTACATGTTTGTCGGCGAGTTGGGTCTCGACGGCCGTCTGCAGCCCATCAAGGGAGCGCTGCCCATCGCCATACAGGCAAGAAAGGAGCAGTTTAAAGGACTCATCGTGCCGAAGGCCAACGCCCGCGAGGCTGCTGTGGTCAACCGCCTTCAGGTCTACGGCATGGAGTCGCTGGCCCAGGTGATACGCTTCCTGCAGGGAGAGAAAAAAGTAGAACCCACGTTTGTCGACACCCGCAAGGAATTCTATGAGCATCAGACCGACTATCCCCTCGACTACAGCGACGTGAGGGGGCAGGAGAGCGTGAAGCGTGCGCTCGAAGTGGCCGCGGCCGGTGGCCACAACCTCATCATGGTGGGCCCGCCGGGAAGCGGCAAGAGTATGATGGCGAAGCGACTGCCCAGCATCATGCCGCCACTGACGCTCTCTGAGAGTCTGGAGACGACACAGATACACTCTGTAGCGGGAATATTGAAGCAGGGTTCGTCGCTCATCACCCAACGTCCGTTCCGCTCTCCCCACCACACCATTTCAGAGGTGGCGCTCGTTGGCGGTGGCGCCAATCCCATGCCGGGCGAAATCAGCATGGCCCACAACGGCGTGCTGTTCTGCGACGAACTGCCGGAGTTCAACAAGCACACACTCGAGGTGATGCGCCAGCCGCTCGAAGACCATGTCATCAACATCAGCCGGGCCAGCTACAGCGTCACGTTCCCGTGCAACTTCATGTTCGTGGCCAGCATGAACCCTTGTCCCTGCGGCTACTACGGCGACCCAACCCACCATTGTGTGTGCACGCCCGGACAGCGCCAGCGCTACCTCAACAAGATTTCCGGTCCATTGCTCGACCGCATCGACATCCAGTGCGAGATTTCGCCCGTTCCTTTCAGTCTGCTGTCCAAGATGGAGCCGGGCGAGAGCTCAGCCGACATCCGTAAACGGGTGATAGCGGCGCGTGCCATCCAGACCGAGCGTTTCAAAAACGTGAAGGGCATACACTGCAACGCGCAGATGACCGAGCGCATGATCCATCAGTTTGCCGAGCCCGACGCCGAAGGCTTCAATCGCCTGCGCGACGCCATGGAGCGGCTGTCGCTCTCAGCGCGTGCCTACAGCCGGATTCTGAAGGTGGCCCGCACCATTGCCGACCTTGCCGGCTCGCCCAATGTGACGGCAGAACACATCGGCGAGGCCATCAGCTACCGCAAGCTCGACCGGGCCGACTGGGCCGACCAGGGGTTGTAGGAATAATCTGAGGTGAACATCACCTACGCGTCGAGCGTGGATATCGACCACCTCGTGATTGACCTCGGAAGCACTGTTGACCAACTCTCCAAGAAGCCCTAATCACATCACAACGACAATGAAACTCAAGAACAAAATATGGATAGCCTGTACGGCTCTGTCGGCAGTCGCAGTGTGTCTGCTTTGCCTACGTCTGTGCTCCTACGTAATGGGCGACAAGCCGGTGGTGCAGACCGTAGCGGCCGTAAAGCCCACTCCCGTGAATCTCGACTCGATAAAGAGGATAGACAGCTGTCGGCCGTCACGTTGACTGGGTAGAGAGGACTATAGGGTACCCAAAGCATAAATGCCAATAACAAAAATAAGTTCAGTTCGTTTATTATGAAAATTCGATTAAGTATTCTTTTCTGTTTGTTGTTTACACTTGCCTCTATGGCTCAAGTAAATATCAACGGACGTGAACCTTTCTGTGATTCAAAAACAAATAGTCTATTGTTTGTAGTGGACTCGACGAATCTTTCCCACTTTATGCCCGTGCTAAAGTTACCATCGGACAGTCCTTTTGATGCAATATTTATAAATGATAAAAAGGTGGACAAGGATGATTCTGTTGATTTAGGGCCAGTATCTTATGGAAAGACATTTGAACTTAAACTCATGGGGACTGATACAATCGCAAAATATACGTTGCGCTTCACCTCACTACCTGTACTACGCATAGAGAAAAGCGACTTAGTAACCAATGACTATTCCGCCGCTACGCTCACACTTTCTACTGGCGATAGCGTCTTTCTTATGAACCAACACATTCTACTCAAACATCGTGGAGGTTCCACTAATACCGCGGACAAACACAAGCGTAACTACCACTTTAAGTTAATAGATGAAAATGGAAACGGAATGGATATGCCTGTGCTTGGAATGCGATCCGACAATAGCTGGCTTCTCGATGCCGGGCAAGTTGACCTTTTCAGACTACGCAACAACATCTGCCATCAGCTTTGGCTTGACCTTTCCAATAAACCGTATTATGAATCCCAAGAGTCTGAAATGGTTAACGGTTGTCACACACGTATTGTGGAACTATTCTTCAACGACGACTATCGAGGCGTGTATTCTCTTATGGAGCCTGTCGATCGCAAGCAACTTAAGTTGAAGAAGTATAATAGTAAAAAAGGTGTTCGCGGATGCTTGTGGAAGGCATTCTCGTATGAGGGTACGTCGTTTTGGGACATTCCAACGCCCTATGACAATATAATGGCAACATGGATGGGATTTGAAGCCAAGTACCCTGAGCCTGGGGATGATGCGGATTCTACTTCTTATATGCCCCTTTATGACTTTATCTCCTTTGTGACATCCAGTACAGACGATGTTTTCCGTGATAGTATTTCTCTGCGGCTCGATGTACCCGTTTATAATGACTATGTACTCTTTGTACAACTGCTCAATGCTATGGACAATCGTGGAAAAAACATGTATTGGAGCGTTTATGACCAAGAGCAGACAAGCACGTCCCGCCTTGTCCCTACTCCATGGGATATGGATTGCACTTTTGGACAATCGTACACCAATGATGTAAGTAGTGACGACTCAGTGTACATTATGCCAACGTGTAACGGAACTGATGTCGTGACTGCCATTGATTATCGTATGAGAAAGGTGATGGGCAATGACTATGTCAGTCAACTCGCTACACGCTATTCTTCACTTAGAAATGGTGTTCTCAGTGAAGCTGCACTCATAGACCGCTTTCAGAAGGCGTACGAACTATTAGAAGCCAATGGAGCTGCAGACCGTGAGAAAAATAGATGGAGCTATGACACCGACATTAGTAGATTGGAACTTGATTTTGCAGACCAACTGAAGTACATAAAGCAATGGATAAGGAATCGTTTGGCTTATCTTGATGCCAAATACAAGTATGTCAATACTGGTATTGTCAACACTGAGGCAGCCAAGCCGTCTCCTTATATTTATAATATTCTTGGACAACGTATTGATTCTCCACGCCCTGGCCAATTAGTTATCCAGAATGGCCATAAAATCATATGGCGAAAGTGATTGTTTTTTCGTTATAGAAAGGAAAGCCGAGAGAAAACGGGAGTACATAAACTTCGACCGCATTGACATCCAGTGCGAGATTTCGCCCGTTCCTTTCAGTCTGCTGTCCAAGATGGAGCCGGGCGAGAGCTCAGCCAACATCCCTAATGGGATGACGCTGAGGATGGGAAAATTGCTCAGCTTCGCCTCGCAGAAAATTGCCTCTCTCCGTTCGGCATAAAATTTATAGGGCTTGTTCAAACCCTTGTCAAGTAACATTCCTTTGTAAGTAATACACCAATAACGCCGAATGGATTTTATGCGAGCGAAGCGAAGCAATTCTATGTCCGAAGGACAATTTTCTGTTATGAGCAGGCTTGTTGCCGAAGGCATGGGGATAAGTCCGGTCGGCCAGGCGAGAGCTTGCTCGCAAGCCATGCCGACCGGGCTTAGAACCAATGCGACGTCAGGGGCGGGAGCCTGCTCAGAACCATTTTCCTCAAATATCATCACCCACAGTATTTTTCCAATGCGCCTGTTTTTCTCAAACAGCGTCTTTGCCAATAGGATTATTCCAAATTGGATAGGGATTTCAACTCGTCGCCGGATAAGGATAGAATATAGAAAGAATGCAAGGTCTATCTGCAGAGAATAGATGATACCTGAGAGACACCACGCAATACAATATCGCGAAAAGCAAGCGGATTGCCTCCCTGCAACGTCAGCGCCTACACCGGTCTGATTCAGGGACGTACCTCACCAATCAGCGCATTATACTTTTCGAAAGTTCACAACTTTATGGACCACAAGTTTGTGAACTTCGGTTTTTATTCTTAACTTTGCCGAAAATGAAGAAGTTATGGACAAGCCTTTTGTTTATGGAATGTCGGTAGAGGGTGTGAACTTTACCGATAGAAAAAAGGAGACCGCACGGCTGAAGAAGGACTTTGAGAATGGCATGAACGTGATTCTCATGTCACCGCGCCGTATGGGAAAAACTTCGTTGGTGAAGAAAGTGAGGTCGGAAATCAATGACCCCAAGATTAAAGTCGTGCTGATGGACATCTACGACTGCCGCAGTGAGTACGACTTCTACAATCGCTTTGCTTCTTCCATCATGAAGGAAACGGCCAGCAAAGCAGAGCAGGTGCTGGAGAATATCAAGAAGTTTCTTGTGCGCGTCTCGCCCAAGATATCCTTTAACGCAGAGCCTTTGTCAGACTTCTCACTGTCGTTGGGAATCACGCCAAAGGAATATTCCCCCCAAGAAATTCTCGAGCTTCCGGAAGCTGTAGCCAAAGAAAAGAATGTACATATCATCGTATGTATCGACGAGTTTCAGCAAATAGGAGAATTTCCCGACTCCATCACCATTCAAAAGCGGATGCGCGGAGTGTGGCAGCATCAGCAGAACGTTTCTTATTGTCTTTTTGGCAGTAAGAAACATCTGATGACAAAGCTGTTTCAAAGCCGTCGCATGCCTTTCTTCCAGTTTGGGGAAGTTAACGAGTTGAAGCCGATACCGACGGATGACTGGGTAGCCTTTATTCAGCAACGGTTCAGCGACAAAGGTCAATCCATCTCAACGGAACTTGCCAGGAAAATCTGCGAGACCGTTGACAATTATTCATCCTATGTGCAGCAACTCGCATGGAATGTTATGGCTGAGACCGACAAGGTGGCTACAGAAGAGAGTCTCAGAAACGGAATAGAAGAATTGTTGGCGCAAAACTCCAGTTTCTTCACCGAACAGACCCGTGGACTGAGCACTTATCAGCTCAACTTCATCCGTGCCATCTGCGCGGGATACCACTCGGGCTTCACGTCGAAAGAGGTGGCAAGTCTGTTCCCTATGGGTACAAAGTCCAACATACCCAGAATAAAGGCTTCACTTCTTGACAGGGAAATCATCGACGAGAACGATTCCGGTGTGGTGCTAGCCGACTGCGTGTTCCAGAGATGGTTCATGCGTGAGTTTATGTAGGCCATATTGCCCACTATTTCTTTCTTATCAGCGTCAGACCATCGCGCAGGGGGACGATGACCTTCTCCACGCGTGGGTCGGAGGCCAAATGGTCGTTGAAGCGACGGATGCCAAGCGTCTGCGAGTCGCGGTCGTAGGCCGGGTCGATGACGTGGCCGTCCCAGAGCGTATTGTCGGCAACGATGAAGCCACCGGGGCGCAGCAGCCGCAGCACCATCTCATAAGTTTCGACATACGTGCGCTTGTCGCCGTCGACGAAGGCCATGTCGAAGGTGACGCCAAGCTTCGGAGCCTCCACGTTGGCGTCGCCAATGGTGAATACAATCTTATCGGCTACCGCCGAGCCTTCTATCCACGGTCGGGTGAAGTCTTCCATCTCATCGTTTATCTCGAACGTGTACACCCGTCCGTCATCGGCCAATCCCTCAGCCATGCACAGCGCGCTGTAGCCGGAGAAAGTTCCCACTTCGAGAATATTCTTCGGCCTTATCATCTCAACGAGCATCTTGAGCAGTCGTCCCTGCACGTGGCCCGACGCCATGTGGCCGTGGATGGTGTGGATGTTGGTGGCGCGATAGAGGCGGTAGAGATAATCGGGCTCCGGGTCGCAGTGGGCCTCTATATAGTTGTCGAGTTGTTCTGTCTCAGTCATTGTCGGTCAGGGCCTCCACGGCCAATTTGTAACTGTTGAGTCCGAATCCGCAAATCACGCCTTTGCAGCCAGCCGAAATCATGCTGTGGTGGCGGAATTCCTCGCGCTGGTGTACATTGCTGATGTGCACCTCAACCACCGGACATTTAATCGACCGTATGCAATCGAGCAGCGCGATGGAGGTGTGGGTATAGGCACCGGCGTTGAGCACAATGCCGTCGAAGGTGAATCCCACCTCCTGCATCTTGTTGATGAGTTCGCCCTCGATGTTGCTCTGGTAATAGCTGATTTCCACATCCGTGAATGACGCTTTCAGCTTGGGAAGGTATTCCTCAAACGAACTCTTGCCGTATATTCCGGGTTCCCTAACCCCCAGCAGATTGAGGTTAGGACCATTGATTATGAGTATTTTTTTCATTCTGCACGGTTTGTTGTATCTGCAAAAATAAGAAATAATCGGCAAAACAACAAAGAAAAGGCTATCGGAATTGCGGAGGGCTCTGACTTATCCGACTGGTCAGACTAATCCGACCGGTCAGACTAATCCGACTGGTCAGACCAATCCGACCGGTCCGAAAAGTCCGACCAGTCCGATTAATCAGATTAGTCAGAAAACACTATTATTTATAATTTTACTTAAAAAGAAATATTTCTTTCAAGTATTATTTGTATATTTGCAAAGCAAGATGAATGAATCATTTGATTAAGTATTACTGAATTAGCTGATTCATTCGAAAAGCCAGTTTGACGGCAAACTCTTACTACTTAGAAACCAACTATGAAAAAGTTATGGAACATTTAGAGAACATGAACAAGAACTTTGCTATATTCAGCGACATCGACGGAACTCTGGTGAGTTTCAAGACTCACCGTATTCCGGATTCTGCCGTCGAAGCCTTGACCGACGCCAAGCAGAGAGGTCACCATTTCTATATCTCTACGGGGCGTCCGCCACAATTCATCAACAATCTGCAACAGATAGAACACCTCATCGACGGCTATCTCACCACCAATGGCGCCTACTGCTACATCGGCCAGGAGGTCGTGAGCTGCCAGTACATCAGCAAGGAGGACCTCGAGGCTATTGTCGAGGCAAGCAACGAGATGAACTTCTGCTTGGTGATTGCTGGCGACCGCGACATCGTCGTGCACAACAGCAACCGCCTGGTGTATGAGATTTACCAGGAAGGCCTCAACGTGCCCATGGACACCTACAGCCAGGACCTGCAGTTGCTCAACGACCAGCACATCCTGCAGATATCTCCTTTCATCACTACGGAGGAGGAGAAGAAGGTGATGCCGCGGCTGAAGCACTGCATGTCCAACCGCTGGCACCCGCAATTCACCGATATCACTGCGGAAGGTGTCGACAAGGCTATGGGATTTCAGACCATGATCAAGCATCTGGTAATAGACCCCTCCTGCACCATAGCCCTCGGCGACGGCGGCAACGACGCGCCTCTGCTGCGGGCTGCCGGAATAGGCGTGGCTATGGGCAATGCCGACGAACAGACACAGCAGAGCGCAGACTATGTGACAGCCCATGTCGACGACGACGGATTTGCCAAGGCCCTGCGCCACTTCGGACTGGCAAAATAGCATCAAATCACCTCTGGAAATTAAACTACTCTAATATTTAAATTAACATCTACAATGAGAATCAAGCAACTAATTCTTTCAGCAATCTTGCTGGTTACTGGAGGACTGACAGCTTTTGGACAACAAATGACGTTGCCCATGGATCCCAATGTCAGAACGGGTAAACTGGCCAACGGCCTTACTTACTACATCAGGCACAACAACTGGCCTGAGAACCGTGCCAACTTCTACATTGCCCAGCGCGTGGGTTCCATCCAGGAGGAGGAGAGCCAGCGCGGTCTGGCCCACTTCCTCGAGCACATGGCCTTCAACGGCAGCGACCACTTCAAGGGCAATGCCCTGCTGCGCTATTGCGAGTCGATCGGCGTGCAGTTCGGTGGCGACCTCAATGCCTTCACGGCCATCGACAAGACGGTGTACAACATCGACAACGTGCCCACCACCAATCCCAACAACATCGACTCCTGCCTGCTCATCCTGCGCGACTGGTCGTGCGGACTGTCGCTCGAACAGGACGAGATCGACAAGGAGCGTGGCGTCATCCACGAGGAGTGGCGCTTGCGCACCAGTGCCGGCAGCCGCATGTTTGAGCGCAATCTTCCTGCCCTCTATCCCGGCTCGAAGTACGGTCTGCGCTACCCCATCGGTCTGATGTCGGTGGTCGACAACTTCAAGCGCAAGGAACTCGTCGACTATTATCATAAGTGGTATCACCCGTCAAACCAGGGCATCATCGTCGTCGGCAACGTTGACGTCGACAAGGTGGAAGCCGAGATCAAGAAGCTCTTCGGCGACATCCAGAATCCGAAGAATGCCGCTCCCGTGGTTGACGAGCAGGTTCCCGACAATGCCGAGCCCATCGTGGTCATCGACAAGGATAAGGAATTCCAGCAGTCTATGGTGGAGGTGATGATTAAGCAGGACGTGTTCCCCGACAGCTTGAAGAACACTCCGCTCTTCTACGTCAACAGCTATATGAACAGCGCCCTTTGCAAGATGCTCTCCGACCGTCTCAGCGAGCGTGCCCTGAAGGCCGACTGCCCCTACGTGGGAGCTGATGTCAGCTACGGTCAGTACATCTACGCCAAGACCAAGGACGCCCTCACCTTGGCTGCCATGCCCAAGGACGTCTCTCAGACCGCAGCCTCTACAAAGGCCCTGATTGAGGAACTCCGCCGCGCCCAGCAGTTCGGCTTCACCGCAACAGAGTACAAGCGCTTCCAGCAGGACTATCTGTCGAACCTCGACAAGATGTACAGCAACAATGCCCAGCATCGATGTCTCCTATCAGCTGATGAAACAGATGGTGCCCATGATTCCCGTAGAAGCTATCAACGAAGCTGTCAAGGAGAGTTTCCACGACAACGACTCCAATCTCGTAATCATCAATTTCAATACCGAGAAGGAAGGCGCCACATATCCCACCAAGCAACAGCTTCTCGACGCCGTGAAGGCAGCCCGTGGCGAACAGCTCACAGCCTACGTGGACAACGTGAAGAACGAGCCGCTGCTGAAGCAGGAGCCCAAGGCCGGCAAGATTGTGAAACAGGAGACCAACGACAAGCTTGGCTACACCACGCTCACCCTGCAGAACGGCGTGAAGGTGACCTACAAGAAGACGGACTTCAAGAAAGACCAGGTCATCATGACGGCCCGTGGAGGTGCAGGCTCATCGGTCTACAACTTCAAGCAGGATGGCGCCAACCTGAAACTCTTCGACGACGCTATCGAGTCGAGCGGTCTCGGCGGCTTCAGCAACAAGCAGCTGCAGAAGTCCCTCGCCGGCGTCATCGCTGGTACGAGCGTCACCATGGGCGGCCGCTACATGAACATCAGCGGTAACTCTACACCTAAGGACCTCCGCACCCTCTTCCAGCTCACTTACCTCACCTTCACCAACATCACGAAGGACCAGGACGAGTGGGACAACCTGATGAAGCAGAAGCAGGTAGAACTGTCTGAGCGCAAGCTCAGCCCGGACATCGCTTTCTCCGACTCTATCACCGCCACACTCTACGACCACAATGAGCGTCTGGCCCCGCTCAACGAGCAGGATCTCAAGACCGCATCCTACGACCGCATCCTCGCCATGGCCAAGGAGCGCCTGGCCAATGCACGCGGATGGGAGTTCACCTTCATCGGCAACTTCGACGTGGATTCGCTCAAGCAGTTTGCCGTGACCTACTTGGGCTCGCTGCCCTCCAGCAAGAAGGTGGAGAAGGGCAAGCGTCTGGCCGACATCATGCCGGGCGTGCGCAACTGCGACTTCACCCGCAAGATGGAGACTCCCAAGGCCATAGCCGTCATCGTATGGACTTCGCACAAGATTCCCTACACCACAGAGCACAGCATCCAGGCCGACATCGCCGGACAGATTCTCACGATGGAGTATCTGCAGAGCATCCGCGAGGACAGCAGCGCAGCCTATTCTGTTCAGGCCTTTGGCGGTATGGACATCGACGAGGACAACTACAGCTTGGCTCTCATTCAGGCCTATTGCCCAATGAAGCCGGAGAAGCAGGCCGTGGCCCGCAAGATCCTCTATCAGGAGGTGAACGACCTGGCCAAGACCTGCGATGCCGACAAGCTCGACAAGGTGAAGAAGCTCATGCTCAAGCAAGCCGACGACAATGCCAAGAACAACGGCTACTGGCTGGGCATCATCAACAACTGGCGCCGCTACGGTGTTGACAACTTCACCACCTACAAGAGTCTTATAGAGGCTCAGACTCCGCAGTCTGTCTCTAAGTTTGTTCAGGAACTGCTGCAGTCTGGCGACCACTGCGAGGTGGTGATGCTGCCTGCAAAGTAATCCTTCTTATTCAGCAATAAAAAAACGGGCGATGCGTCAGAATTGGCGCGCCGCCCGTTTTTTTTATCCTCACCATTCTTTTTATCATTATTGAATGGCATAGAAAGTATTACACGCCAGCATCATTGTTAGAAGCCCTTGCTTCATCTCTATGGACAACAGGTGACAACTACAGCCAACGGGCCGAAGAAAATTCAAAAGATCATCAATTAATAGCACAACAAAGCTGAAGACATAGCTCTTTTCACAATCATTCAAGTAGGGGGTAAACACTGATTATACGAGTGTTTACCCCCTATTTTTCTTGTTAGCCAAACTCTCCAGGAGGAATATCGCATGGAGGTGAACGACATACTGAAGGATTCCTACGATTTCGGATTCTTAAAGATGCCACAGGTGTATCAAGAAGTCTCCCGCACAAAAGAGTTCAGAATCTGATGCTGGCCCGGCCACCGAGCGTGAG
>ONYS01000022.1 GCA_900322095.1 uncultured Prevotella sp. | reverse complement strand
ACACTACAAAGATACAAATAAAATGTTAAATAGCCAAGCAAAAACGATATTATTTTCTGATTATCAGAACGTTACATTTATTCAGTGAACACTAATTAGTTGTTTTTGAAGTCTGCCCCGCACCTCCAACCTCATTGAAGGGATGATGAGGCGCGGGGACAAAACTGTATTTGTTTATAGGTTTATTTTTGTGTAAGCAGGTTAAGTTTCACTTTCGGAGCAAGTGTATTGGTGACTTTCTTCGTCGAGCCCTTGAGGTTCAGCTTGGCTGTGCCCTTGATGTCGCGGCTGGAAGCGCCCACCTTGAAGGTATAGGTACCGGCGTCGGCAACCCATGCGCTCTTGCTGGTGACGAAGGAAGCAAGCTCAGCCTTGTCGATGGTCATCGTGAGGGTCTCGCTCTGACCGGGCTGCAGCGTGCGGGTCTTGGCAAATGCCTTGAGCTCCTGTGCGGGCTTCTCCACCTTACCCTTAGGTGCGGTGACGTAAACCTCAGCAACTTCCTTACCGGCCTTGTTGCCTGTGTTGGTGATGGTAGCGGTCACGGTGACAGTGTTGCCATTATCTGTAGCCTTCACTCCGCTGTAGCTGAAGGTAGTATAGCTCAAACCGTAGCCGAAGGGATAAGAGACATTCTTGTTGAAGCTGTCGTAGTAGCGATAACCCACGTAGATGTCCTCGTCATAGTCAGTGTAACCAATGTTCTTGACATTGACAACCTTGGAACCGTCGCCTCTCATATTGTTGATATCGTAACCAGAAGTGTTGGCAGGGAAGTTAGCGGTAGAGGGATCGTCCTCAACCTTAACAGGCCATGTCATAGAGAGCTTGCCAGAAGGAGTGGCCTTGCCGCTGAGAAGGTCAGCGATGGAGTTACCAATCTCCTGACCGCACTGCCAGGGCACGAGGATTGCATCGGGCTCATCCTTCCATGAAGCTGTCTCGATGGCGCCACCGATGTTCAGCACAACGACGACCTTCTTGCCAGCCTTGTGATAAGCATCGCAGACATTCTTGATCAGAGCTTTCTCATTGTCTTCAAGGTTGTACTGAGCGATGGTACGGTCAGCACCCTCACCAGAGATACGGTGCAGTGTGATAACAGCGATATCGTTGCGGTTCACCTCAGCATCAGTTACGTTGACTTCCTTCTCGCTGGGGAGTGTGGGAACCTTCAGATCCAGAGGACCTGGTTTCGGGTTCTTCTTATAGTAGTCATTAATATAAGGAGTATACTCGTTCAAGAGGTCTAAGTCGACAGTGTATCCGGCGTTGCGCATACCCTCGACAAGAGAGATGGTATAAGCACGGTTCACATTACCAGAACCTGTACCACCGGCAACGAGGTCGTAGCTTCCGCAGCCGTAGAGGGCAACGTTCTTTACATTATTAAGAGGCAGACCACCATTGTTCTTCAGCAGCACGCTACCTTCGGCAGCAGCCTGGCGGGTAACCTGAGCGTGAGCGGTGAGGTCGGGCTTGTTGTTGTACTTGACACCAGCGAAGCGCTTTGTCTTCACAACGAGCTCCAGCACGCGGCGAACGCAGACGTCGAGATCCTTCTCTGAGAGCGTACCGTTCTTCACAGCAGCCACAACGTCAGCGCGATCCTGGTCGAGACCCGGCTCGATGAGGTCGTTGCCTGCGTGGATGTTGGCAGCGCGGTTGGTCTTGCCACCACGGTGTACGGGATCCATGCCGCCGAACCAGTCGGTCATTACCAAACCCTTGTAGCCCCAGTCGGTACGGAGGATGTTAGTCAGCAGATCATGGCTCTCACTGGTCATCGTGCCGTTGACGAGGTTGTAGGAAGACATCACTGTCCAGGGCTGAGCCTTCTTGATGGCGATCTCGAAGTTCTTCAAGTAGAGCTCACGTGCAGCGCGCTGGCTTACGCGGGCGTCGTTACCCATACGCTGGGTCTCCTGGTTGTTGAAGCAGAAGTGCTTGATAGAAGTACCTACGCCCTGGCTCTGTATACCACTAATATATGCAGCGGCAATATTACCGGAGAGAACAGGATCCTCACTGTAGTACTCGAAGTTGCGGCCGCAAAGCGGGTTACGCATCAGGCAGACACCCGGAGAAAGCATAACCTCCACACCGTAGTCGGAAGCCTCCTGACCGATGGCCGTACCAATTTGGCTCACGAGTGTGGTGTTCCAAGAGCAAGCCAGAGAAGTACCAATGGGGAAGTGAGTAGCATAATACTTATTATGATCATAGTCGCGCTCAGGATTGATGCGCACACCAGCAGGACCGTCAGAGAGAACGATAGAAGGAATTCCCAAACGGGGAATTGCTGCCGTCGTACCTGCGGCACCGGGAACAAGGCTTGAAGAAGAACCGATGACGGGGCTTGCGCTGAAGCCGGCCATACCAGTACCTACTACGATAGTAGCTTTTTCCTCAAGAGTCATTGCTTTGATCACTGCGTCGATGTTGTTGGCAGTGAGTTTGGGCTGCGCCATCATCATACCTGAAACGGCAAGAGCAGCACAAGTTGTAATGATACCTTTCATATAGATAATTGGTTTGGTTTAAAGATTTCTCGAGTCAAGTTTTACGGTTGCAAAGTTAAGTATTCTTTAAATACGTTATATCATATAGTAAACCTCAAAAGTAAGTGCCTTTAAATTATAATTTCTTTATATTCAACGGTTTACAAAATTAAAGAAATTAAAAAAAGTAAGAAAATCGAGTTGTAAAATAATTCAAAAAGACCTTAATAAAGAGACAATAAAACAAAATTTAAGGCTTCGAAAGGTTTTTAGGCTATGGCAACCAAGCCCCTCCCCCACTCTATTAATTTTACATTCTCCTGGGCTCCGGATATTTTCCTGTGGGGGTAATAGGAGCGGCAGCATACCTGACGACGAAGGCAGTACCATCTGATGTCTACCCACGAAGTGGGTTGCGTTATCATAGCGAGGGGATGAGGAGAAACAACGTTTCGACGATTCCCCTCGTATGGTGTTCGCGAGTGTCTATCTACCCCCGGATGGGGGTTGCGTTAATCGTAGGTTTTCCGGCATCAATCAGGGTATTGACGCACCCCCCTGCCGGGGGTAGCTCAATCGGGTGGGACTCAGCTACGAGGGGAATCGCTCATTCGCTTCGCTCTTTTCGCTCATCCCCTCGCTATGTTAACGGAACCTCCTACCGGAGGTACAAACATCATCTGGAATTTTACTGCTCTGATGTTTTTCCCTTCCTTTGTAGTTGGCAGGAGCGTCGTCATTCCTGCCGACGAAGGGTTGCTGTAGGAGCGTCGTCATTCCTGCCGACGAAGGGTTGCTGTGTAGGAATCCTACCGCCAAAGGATTTCGCCGCACCGAATAATATCCGTGTTTTGGAAGCATACCTTTGCTATTGAGTATTTGCGACCGGCTGATTATCCATCGAGCACGCATGCCGACAATTGACAGCAGAACTGCTGACAATTGACAGCAGATCTGCTGACAGCTGTCAGCAGATCTGTCGACAGCTGTCAGCACATATCAACTCTCGGTATTCTGGTTATCTGTAGACCGATATTGAGGCTGAAAAAACCAAAACTTTGTGACTTAGCAATCGGCCTTTCTTGCTTGGTCGTCAGGAATGACGCCCCTCCTACCTCGCGGACTCCGCTACTTTCTAAATGAATGAAGAAGAAAAAGCAAAAGCCCACAACCATCATTAGGTTGCAGGCTTTTGGGAGGTGAAGACACTATATTCTTTGCGACGCAGGACTACGGGCTTATTATTTCACTGCTTTCAGCGATACCGCGAATCCGCCGCCGGGAGCTTCTGTAAGGCGAAGCATGTCGCCACGGCGCACCTTCTTGTGAGTGATCACGTAGGCCTTGGGATTCTTGTCATAGCTGGCGTTCTTGGCATCAGCATAGATCGTACAGTCATACGTACGGCCCTTGTCGAGGAAGTCAAGTTTCACTATTGCTTTGTGTCCCTCTGCATCACACTTACCACCGACATACCAGTCGTCGCAACCTTTCGCCTTGCGGGCCACGGTGATGTATTTGGCAGGTTCGGCCTCCAGATACTTCGAGTCGTCCCAGTCGCAGGGCACATCGCGGATGAACTGGAAGGCATCGCTGTATTTCTGATAATTCTCGGGCAGGTCTGCAGCCATCTGCAGCGGGCTGTACATCACCATGTAGAGAGCCAGCTGACCGACAAGCGTCGTGTGGATATAGTTCGGGTTGCTGCTCCAGGTCTTGAGCTGCGTCTCCAGAATGCCAGGCGTATAGTCCATCGGGCCACCCTGCAAGCGCGTGAAAGGCAGAATCACCGTGTGATAAGGCTCATTGCCGCCGAACGACTCATATTCAGTGCCGCGGGCGCTCTCGTTGCCAATCATGTTGGGATAGGTGCGGCAGAGTCCCGTTGGACGTACAGCCTCGTGGGCATTGACCATGATGTGATGACGAGCAGCCTCCTTCACGGCATACAGATAGTGATTGTTCATCATCTGTGAATAGTGATGCTCGCCCACGGGGATGATGTCGCCCACATAGCCGCTTTTCACGGCATCATAGCCATAGCGGTTCATCAGCTCGTAGGCCTGCTCCATGTGGCGCTCGTAGTTCCAGACGCTAGATGACGTCTCGTGGTGCATCATCAGTTTGACGCCCTTGGAGTGGGCATAGTCGTTGAGATACTTGATATCGAAATCGGGATAGGGCGTAACAAAGTCGAACACATAGTCCTTCTGATGGCCAAACCAGTCTTCCCAGCCCACGTTCCAGCCTTCGACGAGCACTTCCTGCAAGCCATTGGCAGCGGCAAAATCGATGTACTTCTTCACATTCTCCGTCGTGGCACCATGACGGCCATTGGGCTTAGCCTTCGTCCAGTCGGTCTGACCGAGCTTCACTGAGGGGTACTCGTCGGTATAGTTCCACGAACTCTTGCCAACGATCATCTCCCACCAGACGCCACAGTATTTCGTGGGATGGATCCATGAGGTGTCGTCAAGCTTGCAGGGCTCGTTGAGATTGAGGATGAGCTTGCACGAGAGCATGTCGCGGGCATCGTCGCTGACCATTACCGTACGCCACGGGGTCTGACAGGGCGCCTGCATGTAGCCCTTCAGTCCGGTAGCATCAGGCGTGAGCCACGACTCGAACACGAAATTTTTGTCGTCGAGATTGAGGTGCATGGTGGGATAGTTGACGCAGGCAGCCTCGTGGATGTTGATGTAGAGTCCGTCGTCGGTCTTCAGCTGCAGCGAGGTCTGCACTCCAGTGGGCGAAAACGTAGTCTGAGAGGCATTGCTGGAGATGGCGTTGTGCATACGGCCACGTATCTCCGACAGTCTGGAGATCTGGGTCTCATACTCCTGCGTGTCGTAGTCGCCCGGAATCCAGTAGGCCGTATGGTCGCCGGTCATGGCAAACTGGGTGTGCTCCTCCTTAATGATGAAGTAGTTGAGAGAGTTCTGCAGTGGGAACTCATAGCGGAGTCCCATGCCATAGTCGTAAACGCGGAAGCGGATGATGATGTTGCGGTCGGACGATGACTGATGGAGCTTGACTTCCATCTCGTTGTAGTGATTGCGGATGGTGGAGGTCTCTCCCCAGACGGGCTTCCAGGTCTCATCGAAAGTTGACGTGGAACAGCCCTTCTCCTCGAAACCGTTCATCAGGCCGGTCTCGTCCATGCCTTTGCTGGCATGCTTGTCCTTGGCCAGTTCCAGTCCCAGGCGGCTTTGCTTGACAACGGGCTTGCCTTTATAACTCATCGTGTAGGTCGGCGTACCGTCGGCTGTAAGAGCAAAGCCTACCCGCACGTTGCCGTTAGGCGAGCTGACGTAGTCTGTAGCATTGACGCATGCAGGGAAAGCCAACAGGAGAGCGGCGATCAAAGATATAATGTTATGTCTCATTTTCGTTGAATGCATTCAGAGGGGTTATTTTTCAATGACTATCATGCTCCAATATTTCAGTGAGGGAACGGTGAACACCACGCGGTCGCCATTCTGCTTGAATTGGAGCTCCTGTGCGGCACCGCCGTAGCAGTCGGGCGAAGCCACCCATACACGCTTCACGCCCTCTGCCTTCACGGCCAACGTCAGACCGTTGATCTGCTGCGGCTCGGGCATGTCGCCCTTGAGGTCGCGCCAGCTCAGGCTGTTGGCATTGACAAAGTTCAGGAGGTTGACCACTTCCTTGCCCTCCACGGTCTTCGTGTAGGCAGTGACGCTGCCCAGACGCGGCGGCCAGTTGGCTACGGTCACGTCGGAACCCACCGAATAGATGCCGTCGTAGCTTTGCCGACCCTCGACACGGAGCAAGTCCTCATAGGCTGTGAAGAAATCATAGTAGCAGACGAGCTGCCGCTTCAGCTCATCGCTCATGGCCAGATGGCTGTTGGGGAAATACTCATGGCAGAGCATGTGGTCGCCCAGCTCCAGATGGTCGGCTCCAATGGCGAACATCGCGGCATCGGTGAGCAGCACGCCGGGAGTGTTGAACTGGCTCTTGTCGCTGCACTCATAGTTCATATAGGCTGCATAGACCTGTCCCGCACCGGGCATATAGCTGCGGTTCTGGTTCAGAATAGAGAGCAGGTCGGCAAACTGCGACTCACCTCCCCACAGTTCGGTGTAGAGGAAATCGACGTCGCCGGTATGGGCAATGTTGCGCTGTCCATAGTTGGCCACAGCGTTCATCACGAGCCGTTTGCCGGGTTGGGCTTGTTTCATTGCCTTGATGAAGCTGGCAAAGCCAGAGGTCAGGTTGACAGCGTTGCCATAATAGTCATAGACCGTGCCACGGTCGCCCACCTGGTCGATATGGTAGCCGTCGAAATCAAAATGACTGTAGACGGCGTCGTTCTGTGCGGCGAGATACTGCTGCCAGTCGGTGTTGTTGGGGTCGGTGAGGAAGATGTCGCTCTTCCAGCTGGACGACATGTCGAGGTAATCTTTCTCATTGTGGCTCTGGTCTTTGTAGAGATACCACTGATCCTTCACGCCGTCCTGGGCAGCGTCGTCAAGAGCGCCATAGCAGAGGTTGTAGAACATCGACTTCATGCCATAGCCATGCTGGGTGGAGATATAGCGGCTGACGACGTCGGCGTCGATCTCGCGGTTGGCAATGTCGGTATAGACAGGCTCCGGCGTGTAGGGCTGATGATGGGCGTAATGCCAGTCGTAGAACTGAACGCCATTGATGTGATAGCGGTTGAGCGCAGCCATCTCCTGACTGATCACGTCCTGCGTCTTAGTCTTGTCGTAGGTGGCCACGAAGCCATAGCGCGGATAGCGGCTCCAATCGCTCGACACATCTACGGCAATCGTGCCGTAGATGGTTTCGCCAGACCCGCTGTGGGTGTAGATGTCAACAAGATAGCCCGTGAAGTCCTCTGAGGGCGCTGTCCACGTCCATGAGGAGCCTTGCAGCGGCTCTTCGCTGATGACGTCGTTGCCATGGCGATAGCGCACGGTGGCGCCAGAGGGCAGCGAGCCACTCACCGTGAAGCTGACCGTCTGACCGGGGGCATAAAGCGCCTTGTCGGTGGAGAGCTGAAGCGTCATGCTGGAGGTCATCTCAACAGCTGGCTTCAGGGATGAAGCCTTGGAAATATTGAAGTCTGCTTCGTCGCTGCAACTCGCAAAGAGCAGGAGGGGGAGCAGCATTTGGGGATTTAGTCTCATATTTTGATTCGTTTTTTACTGTTTGATAATGGTTACTGTCTCGTGCAGCTGGTCGAGCGTGATGGTGTAGGTGCCCGACTGCGTGATCTTCCATTTCTGGTCGACGTCACCCACGTTCAGGTCGAGATACTGAGCCTTGCAGCTGGCACTGCTCTTGTCGATAAACAAGGCCTGCTCTGTCTGTCCCGTAGGCTCCACGTCGCTGCCGGCAGCGCACATAAACCAGGCGCCGTTCCAGTCGCTCTGCTTGTCGCAGGTGAACTTCAATTCGCCGGCATTCAGCTGTCCGGTCCAGGTGAAGACATAGTCGCTGGTCTTTGTCATGGCCGTAGCATTGGAGAGATCCCAGCCATTGGGTGTGGCATCGCCGACGAGCCAGATACCCTCGTAGGGATGGAACTCGCTCATGAGCATGCGCTCTTTTCCCGCCCGGATATCGACGCAGATCTTGTAGGCCTTGCCCGTCTCGCCGTCTTGCAGATACCATTTGTCGTCGGGATCATAGCCCGAGACAAACTTCATACTCGTATCGGTGTAGGGCGCGTTGGCCTGCGTGGCCTTATACATATTCTCCCAACTGCCGTCGCTGGTACCGAACTTGAAGTCGCCTCCCTGATCAAAGTAACGTCCCAGACGGAACAGATAGGGATCGAGGGCATCGCGAGTCATGGGCTCAAAACTCCAGCCGGTCATGTTGCCCACGAAGAACAACTGGTCGTAGGCAGGCTTGCTGCCCTCAGTCTTAGCGATACCCACGACGCCAGTGAGCAAGTTGACGTCTACCTTATAATAATGGGCTTCGCTGATGTGCCACTGATTGTCGGGCTGGTCGTCGGAAGTGCGGAGCGTGGCCAGGCCGTCGTCACCGAGATTGTAAGAGGGAAGGAATTGTCCCAGCGTGGTGATGAACTTCAGGTTGCCTTCCGTGAGGTTGCCCTCCCAGGTGAAGACGCCGTTGTCCGTGCGGGTCATGGCCGTGGCATTGTCGGCGCTCCAGCCGTTGGGCGTAGCGTCGCCTATGAGATAGAGCGTAGAGGTGACCGGCTCATAGGGGACGAAGGACAAGCTGACCTGAGATTGCTGCGTATTGTCATAACCGGGAACTGTAGCCGTGACACGTGCCTCCAGATCGATACGCTGTCCGGGCTGGCCACCCATCTTGTCGAGAATCATCTCGTTGATGTTCTCCTCGTTTGCGCTCCATTCATAGGTTTGAGTGGCTTCGGTCACGAGCGTGCAGGGATTGGCAAAGTCGGTACCGGCCTTGGCCAGTTCCAAGGTGTAGGCAATGCGGTTGCCCGTGCCGCCATTGTTGCCCGTGGTCCAATTCAGCGTCAGGGCATTGCTGGCGTGGCTGACTTCGTCCAGCGTGTCAGCGCTCTGCATGGCAGAGAGTGTGAGCGTATCAAATCCCTTGTTGTCCTCCTCATAGTCCTGATCGGTACAGGAAGCGGCGGCCATGAACAGCGCGAGGACCGGGATCAATCGGATTGAATATTTTATCATGACGAATATCTTTTTATTTTTCTTGAATGTTTGATAAGAAGAGTGGGGCCGTTCTGCCTAGACAGAAACGCCCTCAGTCTTCTTTTTTTAACGTATTAATACCCAGGGTTCTGTGTCATAAGCGGATTGGCGTCCATCTCGGTCTGCGGTATGGGGAAGAGCAGGCGGTTCTTGTTGACGTTGCTCTTGCCGATGGACTTGAGGAATTGGATGGCGTAGTTGCCATGGTCAAGGCGGATCATGTCGAACCAGCGATGTCCCTCGAAAGCAAGCTCCATGCGGCGCTCGTGAATGATCTTCTCGCGCATCTCGTCCTGCGACAGTCCTGATGAGACGTCGGGTAGGCCAGCCCTGCGGCGCACGATGTTGAGAGGCTCGGCAGCTGCGGCCGTCTGGCCCATCTCGTTCAGCGCCTCTGCCTTCATGAGCAGCACATCTGCATAACGATAAACGACAAAGTTGGCCGGACTGGTATTGTAGTCAGGAGAAATTGTCTTGGAGACGAGGAATTTGCGCACGTTGTAGCCCGTGTAGCTGTAGCTGGCCTTGTACTCATTGCCCTCATAGTCGGGGCATCCCTCATAGAAGACGGTGAGATCCTTGCGCTTGTCGCCTTCCTCCCACTGGCCCATAAACTCCTCTGTGGGCTGGTTCCAGCCGTAGCCTCCGGCCACAAAGTTGGAATTGCGAGGTCCCATGAAGGTGGAGAGCCAGCTTGACTGCGGGTTGTTGCCCCAGAAGTCATACTCCGTATTGCCACTGAACTGCACCTCAAAGATGCTCTCAGGACCATTGTTGACCAAAGCATTGAAATTCTCGCTGAAGTCGCATTTGCTCAGATCGTATCCCAGTGCGGTGACGGAATCACAAAGATTGGCCACATGCTGATAGTATTCCTTATGGTCGGGGGCCAGGGTTAGATACATGTCGGCCATCATCGTCATGGCTGCATCCTTACATGCACGACCTACATTCTTGTCGTCGTATTCGCTCTTGGCCGACAGCATCTCGATAGCCTTCTGGCAGTCGCTGTGGATGAGGCTGTATACATCTTCAGCCGACGAGCGCGCGATGGCCGTAGACTTTCCCGGTTCGAAAGGCTCCGTGCGGATGGGAACACCGCCATAAAGCCGCACGAGCACATAGTAATAATGTGCACGAAGGAAATAGGCCTCGCCCAGACAGCGCTTCTGGATGGCATCGACATCCTTGCCTTCCAAAGCGTGGATGAGGATGTTGCACTGTCCGATGCCCACCCAGGGCGAACGCCACATGTAGAGCGCCATACCATTGTCGCTGTTGGTGGTGAAGTTTGCTGCCTGAACCGTTTCCAAGCCGTCCGTACCACCACCGGCACCCACAATGCTGTTGCCCGCTACGATGTCGAGCGTCCACAAGCGCTGGTTGTACATATTTGACGACTGCAGGGTGCGGTAGCAGGCGTTTGCCATGGCCACAGCCACTGAATCATTGATACTCGTATTGGGATCCACCGTATTCTTGGGCGTCTTGTCCAGGAAGTCGTCGCTGCAGGAAGAAAGAGTCAGCAGCGAGGCGAGGATGATATTGAATATTTTGATTGATTTCATCGCTGTCAATATTAAAAGTTTACATTCAGTCCTATGTTGAAGGTTCTGGAAATGGGATAAGTAGAGAGGTCGATACCATTGATGCCGACTTCGGGATCAAGACCGGAATAGCCGGTGATCGTAGCTACGTTCTCACAAGAAAGCGTAAGCCGGCAGCTCTGCATGGTGAGGGGCTTGAGCCATCTCTTCGGAAAATCATAAGAGAGCGAGATCGTCTTGAGGCGGAGATAAGAACCCGGCTCCACGAAGCGGTCGGATACGCGGTTGTTGCCATTGGGGTCGCCATATACGGCCCTGGGCATTGTCGTGCTGGTGCCGGCGCCATGCCAGCGGGAGAGCACGTCGTCGAGCTGATTGTAAGCAGCCGACATGCCTGTGAGGTCAATCTTGTTGGCATTGAAAATCTTGTTGCCAGCCACTCCCTGCAGATAGATATTGAGCTCAAAGCCCTTCCAACTGAGGGTGTTGCCCATGGAGAAGAGATGAGTAGGATTCGGATTACCGATGACCGTGCGGTCCTCATCATTGATGACGCCATCGTTGTTCAAGTCCTTGAATCTGATGTCGCCTGGCTCCGCACCGGTCTGGATGGCATGATTGTCCACCTCTTCCTGAGTTTGGAAGATTCCGTCGGTGACATATCCGTAGAACACATTGATGGGATAGTTGTCGGCGAGCATCGTCACGTAGCTATTGTTGATCTGATTGATATAATAAGGAGTACTGCTGTTCAGACTCAAGATCTTGTTCTTATTGTAAGTGTAGGAGACACTGGTCTGCCATTCGAGCGCACCTTTCAGATTGACGGTGTTGAGAGTCAGCTCAATACCTTTGTTCGACACTTTACCGGCATTGGTATACGTCGTGCTGGTATCCTCGAAGCCCGATGTGATAGGAATGGAGGCTTTCACGAGCATGTCGGTTGTCTTCTTGTAGTAGGCATCGAAGGAGAGGTTGACACGTGAGTTGAACAGAGCGGCGTCAAATCCAATGTTGGTCTGCTTCACGCTTTCCCAGTGGATATTGGGATTGGCCAGTGTGGCCGACACCAAGGCGACCTGTTCGTCGCCGTTAACGCCGAAGGGATAGACACTGGTGTTATAGGAGGCAAGATAGCTATAATTGCTCACCGATGCCTGGCTACCCGTCACACCATAGCCAACGCGGACTTTCAGGTCGTTGACGATGTTATTCTGTTTCCAGAAAGCCTCTTCTGATGGGCGCCATGCCAGCGATACGGAGGGGAAGGTGCCCCAACGGTGACTCTTGCCGAAACGGCTGGAACCATCACGACGAATGGTGGCTGTCAGCAGATAGCGGTTGCTGTAGTCGTAGTTCAGTCGGGCCATGTAAGAGAGGAGCGACCATTCGGTCTCGTTTCCGCCAATGGAGTACATCTTCTGGCCGTTGTCCATCTCATGCACATTGGCAAAGGTGAAGATGTTTTTCTGTGCATTGAAATAATCATAGTCGTTCCACTGGGCTGAAGTACCTGCCATCAGACTCACGTGGTGCTTGTTGGCAAAGGTCTTATCGAAGAGAAAATAGTTGTCCCACAGGTAAGTAAACGATTTATTGTGGCCCTTGTAGCGCGAAGCTTCCTCCACAGGAATCGGTTTCCAAGGATAGGCTGGAGTAAAGTTGTCATAATCCCAGAACTTAGCATCGAAGCCGAAAGTTGACTTGAACTTCAGCCAGTTCGTCAGACTCAACTCTGCGGTTATGTTGCCCAAGAGATTATACCCGTAGGTCTTGTTCAGGTCGGTCTCCGTAGGGCCAACAGGATTTCTCGTTGATCCATACCAGAGAGCGTTGCCTTCAGGACCAGACCAGCTTCCATCGTCTTCTTTCACGGGATATATAGGAAGAGCCCGGTAGGTTGATCCCAAGTCGTAGCTGCCTTGCTTCTTCTCGTCGGCAGAGAAATTGAGATTTGTGCTCACCTTCAGCCACTTCTGCACCTGGGCGTCGTTGTTCGACTGGAAGGTATAACGGCGGTACTTCACGCTTCTCACGGTACCTTTCTGGTCGAGCACACCGCCTGAGAAATAATAATGTGCCTTGTCTGATCCGCCAGAATAGCTCACAGAGTAGTTCTGCAGCCAGCCGGTCCGGAACACCTCATCCACCCAATCGGTACTCTGGGTGAGCGATGTGGGATTGTTCCACAGCGGGTTGGACTCATAGCCTGCATTCTGCATCATCTCATTGCTGAGAGCGGCATACTGGGCCGAATTGAGCAGGTTGGGCGTGTTGGTGACGCTCTGGAACGAGGCGCTGAGGTTGAGCGAAAGCCTTCCCTCTCCTGTTTTTCCTTTCTTGGTTGTGACCATGATGACACCATTGGCTCCGCGCGAACCGTAGATGGCCGTGGCAGATGCGTCCTTCAAGACGTCGATACGGTCAACGTCCATAGTATTGAGATTGTTCAGCCCCAGGTCTGTGGGCACACCGTCGATCACAACCAGAGGGTCGCAGTTGTTGATGGATCCCAATCCGCGGATCTTGATGGACACATTGTCGCCCGGCTTACCTGCATCCACGATTTGCAAACCGGCAATCTTTCCCTGCAAGGCCTGACCGATATTGGCCACCGGCTGCTCGTTGAGTCCCTTACTGCCGAGAGAGCCTACAGCACCGGTAAGGTCGCTCTTGCGCATCGTACCGTAGCCCACCACAACGACCTCGTTGAGTTGTTGGCTCGCAGGAGTCAGGCTAACCTGGAGCTCACTGCTGCCGTTGACCTTCACCTCCTTGGTGGTATATCCCATATAGGAGATACTAAGGCTCCCATTGTCGGGAACTGAAAGTGTGAAGTTGCCGTTGAGATCGGTTACTGTGGCATTTGTAGAACCCGTCTGCTTCACTGTGGCTCCGATGACAGGCTCGCCCAGTTCGTCTTTAACAACTCCATGTACTTGTTTACCTTGCGCCAGCAGGGATGCGGGGAAGAGAATTCCGAGCAAACCACACAGCAGGCGCTGTTTCGTTTTAATAACTGAACGTCTCATACGATAGGGTTTATGTTGTTTGTTTTTGGTTTTCGTTGCAAATTTAGTTTATTTTAAGATAAGACATCGCGATATGTAGCACTCAAGTAGATTTTTATATTTACCAGTATTTTATAACCATTTATATTTCAACTGATTAAATAATATTCTGAAATTTGTTGAAGTAGATATACTAGATTCAATCTTTTTTGTTATTTTTGCAAAAAATAGGATTACGATGAGATTATTAATGACTTTTATAGCCTGGATGGTGATTGTTCCTTGCTCGTTGGCATCTGTTGAAAACGATAAACTTCTAACGAGGATGGATAAACTTTTGGTCGACCGAGAACGACTCTGCAGCATGAAGGAACAGCGCATCAAGGCGCTTACAGACTACAGTAAGAAGGTCAAAGATCCCCAAAACCTACTGCAGATATACGAGTCATTATTTCAAGAGTTCGAAGTCTACCAATTTGATTCCGCCTTGGTTTACGTAGATAAAGCACTGCAATGTGCCCAGCGCATTGGCAGCGAAGAGAGGGTCAGCCGCTGCATGATACAAAAAGCCTCGCTGCTGAGTACCGTGGGCTTTTATGGCGAGGCACAGTCTCTGCTCGACTCCGTCAAGGTGCTTCATGACAATATAGACAAGTTCTATTATTACTTCACTTACTTCAGATTTTACTCAAATCTCAGCGATTACTACAGCAACGACAAGTTCTCACCGCAATGCAAGGAGAAAGCAAAACAATATTTCATCAGAGCCAAGCAACACCTCACCGAAGACCTTCCCGGACATGACTATTACCTCGGCGAATACTATGTCTATGTGGAGCCCAACGACAGCAAGGCGCTGCATTATTATTTCAAAACCCTGAAGACCGTACCCGAAAACTCCCGTTTCTATGCCATGGCCGCTTTTGCCATAGCCGGAAAC
Source organism: uncultured Prevotella sp. (assembly GCA_900322095.1). Lineage (GTDB taxonomy): Bacteria > Bacteroidota > Bacteroidia > Bacteroidales > Bacteroidaceae > Prevotella. The sequence continues at coordinate 25,087 of ONYS01000022.1, read as the reverse complement.
TACGGCGCGAATGGCAACCAGCAACTATATGCAGAGTACCTGACTAAAGCTGCCATCAGCGATGTGCTGAGCAACACAAAGGAGAATCTGGCTTTGCAAGAATTGGCGGTCTGGCTTATGAAACAAGGTGGTGGCAAGCAGATCAACCGAGCAGACAACTACATCCGCACCGCTCTGAATGATGCGCAGTTCTACAACAGCCGGTTGCGCGTGATAGAGATTGCGCAGAAACTGCCTACCATTGTCGGCGCCTATGAGAACAACATCAGATCCTCTAACCGCGGATTAACCTTGATGCTCATTCTCGTGACGGTGCTGATCATTGTCTGTATCATCTTTCTTTTCTATATACTTCGACAGAATGGGCGATTACGCGAGAATAGGGAGAAACTTTCCGACAGCAATGCTCAGCTCACGGTGTTGAACACACGTTTGGAACAGTTGAATGAGGAACTTATTGATACGAATCACAAGCGTGAGACACTCGTAAAACTCTACATTGATCTTTGTGCCAAATTCATCAACAGGCTGAACCGCTACAAAAGTCTCGTTGAACGGAAGATAAAGGCCCATCAGGCCGATGATCTGCTGAGATCGATTACGTCTACCAAACTATCAGAAGAAGACGCAGAGACATTCACCAGTCGCTTCGACAAGTCTTTCTTGGAGCTATACCCCAACTTCTTGCAGGAACTCAACGAACTGTTGGTCAAGCCCTACCCCATACCGGCTACAAAATACACGATGATGCCAGAACAGCGAGTCTATGCCCTCATCAGACTTGGCGTGACGCAGAGCAGCGAGATTGCAGCCGTGCTGTTCTATTCGCCACAGACGGTATACAACTACCGGTCGGCCATGAAGGCGCGGGCTAAAAACAAGGAGACATTGGAGAAAGACGTGCAAAACCTGAATGCGGTGATAAAATAAAGAGGCATCTCCAAACAGACGGACAATGATCGGAACATAGAACGCCTTTCATCTCATTGGCATTCTCCGATTAATAGCTTATGAGGTGATACTCCCATGCGCGCTTCTATTAGGAGTGTAGTCATTTCTAACGAAGAATGACGCGGTAGGAGCGGCGGCATTCCTGCCGCCGAATGATTTCCCTTATAATGCACAATCGAATTTCTTTCTTGGTTGTCAGGAATGGCGACCCTCCTATCATGCGGACATCCCCGTTAGCACTCCTTTTTACTCTCCCCTCCCTTCGTAGGGAGGGGTTGGGGGGGGCTTCTGTCTTCCTAGTTTAGTTCATGCTGTATGTATGGATGCTCATGCCCTGGGCTGAAGGCAGGTAGTTGACGCCCCACCAGCACATCTGCAAGATGACGAAGTTGATGATGAGAATCCATTGACTGACGCTCAGCCTCGTCTGGGGATACCGACGATAATGGATGTAGACCAGATAAGAGAACCACGACACGGCGGCCCATGTCTCCTTGGGATCCCAACTCCAATAGTGTCCCCAGGCTTCCTTTGCCCACAATGCTCCCATCAGTATGCCTAAGGTCATGAAACTGAAGCCGATATCCACGAGATTGTCGGTGATGCTCATCTCCACTTCCGTCGACTTGTCCTTCTTTATCAGCTGATAGAGAGCCATCATCGTGGCGGCACCAAAAAGCGCGTAGGCAAACATATAGACGATGACATGAGGGGCGAACCAGGGACTTTGCAGGGCCGGCATCAAACTCTTGCTGTGAAGCTCAGGTTTGAAGATGTTGATGCAGATAAACACAAAGGCCAACAGGGTGCTGAACGACAGTATCCAACGATAATGCCAACGGCAGTAGACCATGATTCCCGCCAATGGCAAGAAGAAGGCATACCACAAACGTGTCTCTCCCATCGTGCGAAGTGGCGGCCGTTGGAGATTGGTCCACAGCAAAACGATAAAAGCCATGAACACGCACAGTCCGACAACAGTGGCAGCTACGGCCATCTTCCGCTTGTCTTTCCATGCTGCATAGGAGCCGACCGACCAGAAGACGACGGCTATCAGAGAAAATAATATAAAATGGTTCCAGATCATCTCATTCTGTTGTTTTAATCGATTGTGGCTGAGTCTGCTTTTTTCCAGAGCTGGTGAAGAACAGTCCTATGGCGCCAATAGCCAACAGGAAAATGCCGAAGTATACGAACGGCAGCCACGGATCGGTGACGAGCTCCAGAACGCTGATGGCGCTCCAACGGCCCATCTTCTCATCGTAGGAATACTGATAGATCTTCCATCCGTCAACCGTGAACGGATGGTTGACCTCGATGTCGGTAATGATATTCTTGCCCGACTTTGTAAGAATCTGTACTTTGGAGACATAGCGCGCTGGCTCAGGCTCGGCCATAGCGAGGCTATACTGCTTGTTGAGCTTGAGCAGCTGCATCGGGAAGCGATAACTGCCGCACGTCACCCAGCCTTGCCGCGTGAGTTTACCATCGGGCGACGTAGCCTTGACAAGCCACGCCCTGACGTTGCCTTCATCATGCCAGCTAACATAATAGGTGGTGTCGCCAGCCATCATCGGAGCAGCCTCGTTGACGACTTTCACCTTCTTCACCTGCCACCCCATGAGGTTGTCGGCCTTCACAACTGCCCCAGAATCGTTGTCGACGAGGAGCAATCGAGGCGGATACTCCTCAATATTGAAGTCGAGAAGCTGTATGGCAATGGGTAGTTCGTGAATCATCCCGCGATTGTCGATTCCTCTCCATTCAGGCGCGTCTTTGCTGACCGTCATCTTCAACCGTTTCATGTCGGCGCTGCCCAATGTGGCACAGAGCAGTACGATGAGAAGACCCAGGTGGAAGGTGATGACGGGCATTTTTTTCAGTCGGAAATGAAAGATGGCACGCAGCGTAACCTGCGACAGGATAATGGCCATCCACAGATAGATGAGCACGAAGGGCCAAAACGACAGCATGTGGCTTATGCCCAGCGGATCGGTCACAGGCATCTCGACCGGCACTTGTCGTGTGAGCCCCATGATAGTCGTGAGAATCACGGCATAGACAAGACACGGCACGGCTGAAGCGTAGGATGCGAGAAACCGGAAGCCATAGACCTTGTCGCGCAGCGAGTAGACGATGACGGTACTGACAACGAATATCGCCAACAGGACGAGATTGGCGGGGAAGCTCATCTCGTCCCAAACGATGCTGCCGGCTGATAATTGCAGGAGCAGACCTGCCAATATCAGGCCTGCTCCAATTGTGAATCCCTCTTTAAGAGACCAAGGCTTTTTCCACATCATCTTTAACTTACATTTCTACAGCGCGGTGGGCTGCTTTAGCCTGTCTCACCCACGAGGGAACAACAGTGTTCAGGAATTTCTGTTTGTCATTGACTTTCTGCTGCATGTTCAGGCCAAGATAAGCCTGGGCTTTTGCCTTCGTGGAGATGTCGGGCAGAGGCACGTCGCCGGTATAGCCGTGGCGGGCCAATATCTTGGAGATGCGCAGGCGAGCCTGCTGAGCGTAATCGAGGCTATGACCCAGGATGCGAGTGACTTCCTGAGGAGCGTGGAAACTGGCTCCATGAGAGGCAACGGCAAAGTCCCAGCGCCACTGGCTCTTGCGCAGCAGGTCGAGCACGGGCTTCATCTCTGCCTCAGAGGCACCCTTGTCCCATGCGAATTTGGCTTCGATATGGGCGGCAGCCAGCTCCTTCTCTACCCTATCCCGGATCTCGTTGCACTTGCGCTGGCGCTCATACACGTTCTGCCTGAGCGTCTCTGCATCCTGTCGGTGGCAGGTCTGGCAGGTACGGTCGATATGGGCCAGCGGGCTCATGATGTGGTGGTCGGTGTATTTGATGCCGCCCTTGGTGATGTAGGGCATGTGGCAGTCGGCGCACGACACGCCGCGCTGGTAGTGGATGCCCATCTGCGAGATCTCATATCCCGGATGCTGAGCCTTGAGGATTGGCGTGCGGCTGAGGGCATGGATATAATCGTAGAATCCAATCTTGTCGTAGTATTTCTCGATAGCCTCAACGGTGATGCCGCTGTCCTGCGGGAAGGTCAGATAGTTGGTGCCTTTCTGGAAGTAGTATTCCGTGTGGCACTGTGCGCAGACGAGTGACCTCATCTCCTGATGCGATGCCTTCTTCACGTCCATTCCGCGACGCTGCCAGGCCTCATACAGAGCCGGACGGGCGGGTCGCAGGTCCATGGTCTTCGGGTCGTGACAGTCGGAGCATCCCACGGTGTTCATCACCTGATTGCCCCAGTCCGACCATTTGGCCTGATAGAAAGCCGCAGGACCCATCTGAGCCATGAGCCGGGGTACGTCCGGTCCCTTGCAGGTCCAGCACGTTCCGGGCTGCGGTTCCTTTCCGGGAGTCACCCCGGGAGCGCCGGTGCGGAGAATCTCGCGCATGTCCTCCAGGGCATGTCTGTGGCCGCGTGGCGTGTTGTAGTCCCAAGAGAAGGCATAGCCAGCCCACAGAATAGCCATCTCAGGCCGCTGAGCCAGTACATCCTTCCGCTGGCTGCCGTTGAACTCGCTCTCGAAAGTGGTATCGGAAGTCTGAGCCCAACTCTCATATTCCAAGGGGAAATCCTCCTTGAATTTTTGGTTGTCTACCTCTATACTGTCCATCTTCACTTTTCGGTTGTTGAAGACAGACGCTACCTCAGCCCTCCTCTCCATCAAAGAGGAAACCGTCATTCCCAGTACAAATACGACGACCATCACTCCGAAGAACAACAGCCATCCTTGCCAACGTTTCAATTGCTTAGCCATATCTTTCTCGATTTTGATTTTTACTTAAACTTATTTCAGCATGCCGTGCAGCCACTCGGGCACGGGCGACGGCGGAAGCGGCACCTGCGCTCCAGGCGTACTGGCCAGGGAGTTCATACCTCCGTGCGGCACGTTGCGGTGACAGTCCCAGCAGGCGTGCCCCTCACCTCGCTTGGCCTCCATATAGTCAATGCGGCCGGTCTTGACAAACTCTTGATTGAGCTGCTTGTGGCAGCGGATACAGTTGTCCATAATCACCTCTGCGCTGGCATCCTTGGCCATGATGGCCTGATGCTCGCTGCGGGTGAGGAACATATAGACGTGACCCATACCATCCTTAGCCTTGAAAAAGTATTTATTGACGATATTGTTGTGGGGCACATGGCAGTCGTTGCACGTAGTGTTCCGTGCATGTGAGGAGTGCATCCAGGTGGCATAATATGGGGTCATCACATGACAGTTGACGCATGCCGCAGGCGAGTTGCCAAGATAGTCGGGCATTCTCAGAAGATATACGAAATACAACAACAATCCGAAAAGGGCGCCACACCCGATGGTCAACAGCACTTTCTGCAAATAAGAAAGCGACTGCACGAATCGGCTGGCCAACCTTTTCAAATTATTCCATAATTGTTGAACGGTCATAGGAGAACGGATTGGTTTCGTTTTCAAATTTAGTTTTTATTTGTACACAACCCATGAAAATGTAACACTTTTTAAGCCCGAGAAAATAAAATTAATAATATTTTGCAGTATTTTGTCGCTTTTCGGCCTTTATTATCCTCATTTATTAGGATTTTCATGTTAATAAATATTTAACAAGTTACAGATCAGCGACGAGACTGATGAGGCAAAGCACTCACCTACATCTTCATTTTTGGGCTCACCGGATATTATATATTGTGCAGTTTTACGGATGCGACGATACGGTCACGTTCGTTCGTGACAGCCGTCACGAAACATAAATCTCTCGATGTAGCTTGACACATTTTATTCCAAACCAAAGAAAATATTCGGGAATCGGTTTTGCGCACTACGTGCTGATGTGCCGCCTTCGGGGCACTGAGTCCAAGGAGAAGTGGATCTGTATCCCCAGTCTGCGCTCCTATCGTCGCTTGACTGGGGTTACCGAGAGTCAACCCCTTCTGGGCTGATTGATTAGTTCTAGTCTTCCTCCGGAACTGGCGGCATTCATGCCAACGAAGGATTTACCAAAGTGTCCGAAAGGAAAGGCTGTGTAATCGTCTTCTAGGCAATTACTAGTAAAATTAGGATCTCCAATGCTTTGCCTCCGATTTATTTCTACCCTACCGTCGGAGTTATAGGAGCAGCAGCATTCCTACCCATAAAAAAAGCCGCAGCCACGCTCATTGAAGGTGGTTGCGGCTATTTTAAAAGTTCAGTCTACAAGCCTTAGTCTTCGTCCCAAATAGAAGGTCTCTTCGCTGCCGAGACTTCATCCTGTATGCCATTGGAATCAGCCTCGATGGTAACAGTCTGGGGACCGGAACCTGCAAGTAGACCTTTGAAGTTCAACTGGCGGACTGATATGCAGGGCTCTACATAGATTTTCTTCTTATCCATGAATCGTTCTCGCTTACTTGATGATTACTTTCTTGCCATCAATGATGTACAGTCCCTTAGGCAGACGGTCGTTGTTGTCGCCCATCTTGCGACCGTCGATCGTGTAAATGCCCGTAGGAGCAACTCTCGTCGACGAAGGAAGAAGATCAATGCCTGTCGTTGTACCATCTGTGGTGAAGCCCACATCCTTTGCCCTGTTGTTGAGGGCATCGGTGAAGAAAGCACGGAACGGCGCCACAAAGGCATTGGCGTTGATCACTCCGTTGAGATCCGTGATATGCAGCCACCGCTGTTGTGTAGCATTGAGCGTATAGATGTTGTGGCCTAAGGCATCACCGTGGGTAAGAGAAGCCAAAGAGCCGACGAAACCGTCGTCTACGGCATCTCCTGTCACCTCATCGCCGATGGTATAGCGTGTAGCGGCTTTCACCAAGGCATTGTCCACATCACCGATGGTAACTCCCTCCTGAGTACACAACACAAGGTAAGGCACATTGGCCTTCAGCGTAGCAGCGGAAGTGAAGGTATATACATAGTTTCCACCCTCGCCCGAGCGACCAGCGAACTCATAGATCTGCATGCCTGCAGGCACCTCTGCGTCATAAGGCAGACAGAGCGTGCTGTAGCCCTTGCCGAAAGAACGGTCGAAGGTGACTTTCTGGGCTGTAAAGGTGCCGTCGCTAATGCCCTCACCACTGTCGTAGACAGGAACGGAGATGCCATGAGTCACATAGCCGTCATCGCCCTTTGTGATGTCGTAGAGGGCAAGATGCTCGCACGTGCCTTTACCAGCGCTGAAGCGCACCACATTGATCTCGTCGCTACCCGTCTGCTTGGTGCCCTCGTTGGTAAACACGAGTGTATGGACGGGCAGTCCGGCCTTGGAGCGTGTCACGACGGCGGATCCACGGCCATCTCTGAGGTCGAGCCATTCGAGCAGACTCGCTCCGCTAAACGATTTGTTACCGATAGCACTGAGACTGCTGTTGAGCGAGAGCCGACGGATGGCTGTTCCGCTGAAAGCATTCTCGCCAATGGCACTAAGAGAGGGAGCGTCGAGCTTCGTATGGGCGAAGCGCATGTTGCGGCTGCCGCTGAAGGCGGAATTGCCGATGACGGAGAGCTGACTGCCGGCGGCGAAACTCACATTATGGAGACCTGCGACGCCTGCGAGGGCATTATCGCCGATGGTCTTGACGCTGGCGGGAACGACAAGGTCGAAATCGAAGTCGCCCATGGCCGTACCGAGACTATAGGTATAGTTGTAGTCGTAGCGGGCCTTGGTCCTCACGTTTTTAGCCACGATACCCACCACGTTCTTCTGTTCGTTGTTCACGGTGAGCACAGCGGGCACATTCAGGCTCACGCGACCATTGTCACCTGGGGTGAAAGAGCCCTTGACATATACGACGTTCACACCTCCGTCGGTCTCCTGCACATACCAAGTGGTCGTACCATCGACGGCTGCCTTGGTGCCCGAACCAATGGCCGTGAGCAGAGAGTCTACACCATATTCATAGGCAGCATCGCCGGTAGGCAGGAACTGGAAGTCGGTGGAGACTCTGATGCCATTGTCGCAGTTGCAGCGCTGGTCGGGAGTCATGGGACCATTGTTGTTGGAGGCCCCACGCAGAGTGGAGAAAACGCCCTCTGTGCTCACCATGGCGCCGAAGCCTTGGCTGTTGAGTACGGTGAGCGAGCCCCAGGAGTAACCGCGCACGAGCTTGCGCTCCGCACCGCCATTGTTATAGGAGTCGAACACAATGTTGTGCTCGGTGGCACCTTTAGGAGTATAGTCGCTGAAGAGCTCATTGTTCTTGTCGCTTACGAAGTGGTACTTGCCATCCTTCACGTAGCAACGCCATTTGGTAGCCTTCGAGGCATCAGCGGTCAGGTACTCTCCCACTGTTTCGTCGTCGGCGAGATAGAAGTAGGAGTCGCGGCCATAGGGACTGACGTAGGCCCGAATCTGATAGTAGTTGCCGTCGACAGGCTTTGCCACCTCGTCGTCATCTATCTGCGAGAGCAGTGTCATCTTCTCGTTGAGATCCTTCACGTCGGCCATTGTAGCCTCGGGATTGATTTCCTTGCCTGTGAACACCTTGTCGTAGGCCTCCATGAAAGCTTTCGACGTCTCCAGCCAAGCATAGGGATAGCCAATGTCGCCCATGTTGTCGTGAAGCGGCTGGGCCATGGCGTAGAGTTTGTGTACCTCGAAGCGCACGAGGTCTTGTCCTGAGAGCGTCTCGGGCAGCATGAACGTCTGGGTGAAGGTGTAATCTGTACCGTTGTACGTAGCCTTATAACTGCGCACCACAATGGAGCCCTGGGCCACATCGCCCTGATAGGTACACGCATACTCTGTGCTGGGCGAGTTGGTATTGTAGGCTGTCAGCTCGATGTGCTCCGGAATTTCGTCGATGGAGCTGACCCACACCATCGGCTTGGGCATCTCGTCCTTCGAGTTCTTCGGTCTGAAGTAGACACGCTGCTTTGTGGGATCCATGGTGAAGCCTTTGGCCACAGCGCCGTCGCCCTGCACGGTGTATTCCTCGGCAGGGAAAACGTCGAAGGCAGCCTCGCCCTTCACCTCCACTTTCAGTCTTCCGCCGTTCTCTTTCAGTTGCCAACCGTTGTATTCTGTCTGGCCAATACTGAGGTAAGGCATCGTCACGGTGCAAGAGCCCGTATTGTCCACGTCGTCAGCCAGAATATACTTATAGGTCTGTCCGAAGTCGTCGGAGAGCAGGATGCGCACCTTGCTGTCCTTACCGTAAAGATCAGTACATGGGTTCCAACTGATCTTGACGTCACGTCCGGCGTAATAGTTAGAGTTCAGTCGGTGGGCAAAGTTAACGTTGCTGATCTTGAAGGCGTCACCGTCGACAATGTTCAGTTTCACCCTCATCGCATCGTATCTCGAATAGTCGTGCACCGCAGCCAGGAAGGTGTAAGTGCCCAGGCGTGAGTCGTCAGTGTACTGCTCATAATGGTTCTGACCGTCTTTCCGCTCGCTTTCCGAGAGCAATGCGGGATCGATAAACTGAGGCTTAAACATGATGCAGTTGTCCTTCTTTTCCTTGTAGGCGGGTCGCAAGGCATTGGCATGCTCCATGTCGTTGAGCGACATATCGAAACCGTTGACGTTGTAAAGGTAATTCTCGTTGGCCGTTGACGACGTGGGCAGATAGAACTGGAAGTTGGAGCCCAGAGTGACGGTGTACTCTTTCTTGATGCGGCTGCGGTCGAGTTGCGGTTCCGAACCCTGCTCGTCAGTGGCATAGGGAGCTACGGTGATGTTGCCAGGGATCACCTCCACCACATTCTTCCGGTCAGTATCCGTACAGTAGTTCATATTGTACAGCAGTCCACGCATCTGATAGATGCTGGGCAGCGAGAAGAAGTCGCGAGGCGATCCGTAGCTCATGATGCTCCGGCCGTCGCCGGGCTCAGTGTTGGTGGCGTCGCTCTTCTGGTGGGTATGCGTCGCTCCGAAGCTGTGACCCAGCTCGTGAGCCACGGTTGCGGCGTTGCTGATGGTCCAGGCACTGCCCTTCTGATTGACGTCGCTGGCACTGCCCAGTGCTGCCACGCCGTTGCGGCTGGCATTGGGCTGTCCGATGAGTATACCAATGTCGTACAGGTCGGTGTTGCCCAAAATCTTGTCGATGATCTCTTTGCTGCGGTACAGGCGCGATTCATTCGTGGGATACGGTGAGAGGTTGAGATCATAGTCATTATAGCCGGACAGAATGAGCTTCTCGTCGCGAATGATTTCGAACTTGATGCCCACGTCGTTGGTGAACCAATTGTTGAGTTCCACCTCGAGCTGATCCCACCAGTCTCTCACGTTCTTCTTGATCTCTTCATCTGTCGCAGTGCCGGATGCGTTGCCGAAGCCTGATTGCCTGTACTCTGGCAGAATGCAAGTGGCCAGTCGGAAGGTGTACACCTTACCTCGGTTTTTGATGACAGAGGCCGTAGAGGCATCGTCGAAGTGAGAAGGCACGCGGAGTGCACCAGACTTTAGCAGATTACGGTATGCGTCCGTAACTATCACCTCGCAACTGTCTTGACTGCCAAGGCCACTTTGGGCTTGCATAGGCTGAGCCAGGCACAGTGAGAGGGGCAACGCCGCCCACACAAGGAACGGCCGTTTTAGCAATGGGAGAAAATATTCTTTCATTGTTGTTGTAGTAATATTGTTTTAGTTAGCGTTCAAAATTATAAAAATTCCAATAAACCAACGAAAATTCACGTGATGTTTAACAATTAATAGGAAAAAACGTGGTGTTGAGCAGCTGCACTCATCGACTCTTAGTACACTTCTTTAAGACCAGAGGGAAAGAGAAGCCCCCCCAACCCCTCCCTACGAAGGGAAGGGAGCGAACATCGGAGCACAAGTAGGAGGGTCGTCATTCCTGACGACCAAGAAAGAAAGTCCGCTTACTCATCACAAATAAATCCTTCGTCGTCAGGAATGACGACGCTCCTACACAGCAATCCTTCGTCGTCAGGAATGACGACGCTCCTACCTACAGTGCTCCTTCGGCGGTCAGGAATGCCGCCGCCCCTCGAAGAAAACATCGTACTTTTCTTTGCCATGCCGATGAAATAGACTACTTTTGCAAACAATAAAACAAATGACTTCGAAAGACAGAACCATAAGAAAGGCTACGGCAACCGACCTGCCCGTCATCATGCAGCTGATAGAGTCGGGCCGCAGAATCATGATCAGTAGTGGCAACCCGCATCAATGGGACAGCAATCATCCCTCGGCAGAGCAACTAGAACGTGACGTAGCTCGGGGCGAGAGCTATCTCTTGCTCGACCATGGGCAGCCCATTGCCACGTGGGCCTTCATCCCCGGCCCCGATGCCTCTTATGCATCAATCCGCGGAGGTGCATGGTTCGACGACGATGAGCCCTACAGCGTCATCCACCGCGTGGCCAGTCTTCCTCAGGCGCATGGCGTCATGACCGACATCCTCGACTATTGTTTCTCCCAGTGCAGGAACATCCGCATCGACACCCATCGCGACAACAAAATCATGCAGCACTGCCTCCTACGCGCCGGCTTCCACTATTGCGGCATCATCCAGTTGAAGGATGGCGGCGGTGAGCGCTTGGCCTATCAGCGGATAGTCGGTGAGGACACTAAGGCATGATGACAATCCCACATTTTTCTATTCCCCGAAAATATCGTAACTTTTTCGGACAATCCAAACAAACGAAGCAAGCAAATGACAGAAGAAGAAATTATGAAATTGGTCATGGGTCCCGACGGCTTCGTGGGCAGTGCCCTTCGAATACCGAACGACCGGAAGATGGCCGTTGAGGACCTGGTATGGGAGTATAACCAGACACGCCCATCCGACAGGAAGCGGCAGACGGAACTGCTGAAAAAGATTCTCGGCACCTACAACGACATGGTGTTCATACAGCATGGAGTCCATTTCGATTTCGGTTTCAACACGCATTTCCTCGGCATGGCCGTCGTCAACTTTGGCGTAACCTTCCTCGACACCAGTCCGATAACCATCGGCGACCGTTGTTTTATCGCCCCAGGCGTGGTTCTCTCGTGCGCGTCGCATCCCGTTGATGCACGTCAGCGCGGCGAGGGACTGGAGATTTCGAAACCCATCACGATTGGCGAAGGAGTATGGATCGGTGCCAATGCCACCATTTGCGGTGGTGTGAAGATTGGCAATCATGCCGTGATTGGAGCTGGCGCAGTTGTGCTGAAGGACGTTCCTGCCGATTCCGTAGTGGCTGGAGTGCCGGCAAGAGTTATCCGCAAGATCACAGACAAGGACATCATCCCGCAAGACAAGATTCAGTTCTGAGGATTTTGTGGAGTTAGCATATCCTATCTCTGGCGGGAAGAATACTAAACAATGCCTGATAAGGTTTATTCGTTATTATTCTTGATTCCGCGTAGCGAAGCGTTAGCCTGCATTATTCATGAACATTAAACGCTACTTTTTTGAACATGAATTATCACAAATTACCCATGAATTATTCGTAAATGAATATATTCATGAGAAATTTATGGATAATTTATGGATATTCGTGTGAAAAATAATCTCCATGAATAATGTAGGTTAGATAACTAATGATGTTTGTAGGAGCGTCGTCATTCCTGACGACGAACAACGGTCTATCAATTAAATACCCCGCAGTTATTGGCCGTCAGGAATGACGGCCCTCCTACCAAGAAAACGAAAATCTCCTGCTGCCTAAGAGGCGGCAGGGGTATCTTTTCGAATAACTATAATTGATTCTGCAGAGCTACTTGAACTTGGCAGAGATGAATTGCGGCACCTTCCACATCATCTTCATGAGCTTTGTAGGCAGGGCGGCAAAGCCATGCGACGAATAGATGTCGATGTCTTCCTTCCACATCACTCTGCGGTTAGCGCTGTCCGTGCTCAGTCCACCCATCCGCAATTGGACGATGTACTCTTTCAGGTAGGCCACCTTGGGAGAATGCTCATACAATGCACGGACAAGGAAATCAGTATCGGCGGCTATCTTGTATTTTTCATTATAAAAGCCCACTTCTTTCACAAACGACGACCGCATGTAGCAAGTGGGATGCAACGGCAACCAGCCCAGCCTTACCTTGCCTTTGGAATAGCTGCCGCCAATCCAGTTTCTCACGGTCTTCGAGGTATCAACGGCATCCACATACAATCCGTCGCCATAGATAAAATCGGCCTGACTGCGCTCGAACTCGGCGGCAACATCAGACAGTGTGTGAGTGGTAAATAAGAAATCATCAGAATGCACGAGTCCTATCACATCTCCTGTTGCCATTCTTAATCCTTTGTTGATGGCCTCGTACATGCCATGGTCGGGCTCCGAGATGATCTTACTGATCCGGTCGCGGTATTCATTGATAACATCCATTGAGCCGTCAGTTGACGCGCCATCCACGATAATGTATTCTACATCAGGATAGTCCTGTGACAACACGCTTTCTATACAACCCCGTATGGTCTTCACTCTATTATAGCATGAGGTTATGATAGATATCTTCATTTAAAAATTTTATATTTCAGTTGATAAAACTTGCCGCCATAGAAACGGTGTCGTGATCTTCCGCACGCACATTCCTCAACATCGTCCTCAAACCGCTACCTTCTATAAGCCGAAGGACTTTGATGTGGGTAAGTAGACAGATGGCATTGAATAACGGAGTAGGTAGTGTTTTATTCGGCACACAATATATAGCGGGGGCCGAACCCCATGTCGTTCGCCCCCGCTTTCTATAAGTCGTCAGGATTGTTGACCAAGGGATTATTTCCAAATGCTGTTCTTGGGCAGCGTGCCCGTTGCATCCTCCGAGTCGTAGTCGGCACCCTTGGAATGCTGATCTTCATTACCAAGATTGTTATGAACGTCACTACCGGTAAGCATAAGCGCTTCCGTTCTCAGTTTCTTACTGAATATGACCGGCTGAATATAATTTTTTCTCATCATCTTCTATATATTAAAGGTTTATTATTTCACAACAAATTTCTTTCCATTCTTCACGTAGATGCCTGCGGGGAGCTTGCCATTCATGCGCATGCCCGTGATAGAGTAGACAGGAGCATTGTCCTGCTCAGCTGTGATGGTCTTTGCAGAGATGCCATTGGTGACATCGTTGAAGGCAAAGCCCTTGGCGGTTGCATCTGCGGGCAGGGCAAGGAAGGCCTTGTGAGCTCCACTCGTAAAGGCTCCGCCATTTTCTGCGCCCCAATAGAAACCGATGCTGTTGGGATCGCTTTCCGCATTCAGGCTCAACATATAATATTTGCCCATGCCCGATACGTCGGTCTTTGTAGCTTTGTCGTAGCCGTAGAGATTGGTAGCCTCAGGCGAAGTGCCAGTATCGGTAGTTCCTGGGAAGTAATAGGTTCCTCCTTCAGCGTTCAGTACGACAGCTGTCTTGGCAGGAATGACGTCACCCTCAGCATAAGTCTTGCTCGCATTAAGATTGTTGTCAGCATAGCTGTAGACCGTAGCGGTAACACCTGCTGGTACCTTCAAAGCGAAGCCACCATAATAAAGGGTAGCGTAGCCATCGGGAAAGACGTAGAACGGAACGTCGATGCTGGTAAGATTACCTCGCGTTTCTAGTTCGCCCGTATTCTCAACATTGCCGCATTTTACAGTTACGTTCGAACCAGGCATCAAATCAGTTAACGCGCTAAAATCTGCGAAACCTAACCCTCTGCCCAGTACCTTCAGTTGGTTGGATGCCGTTCCGTCGTCAGATATGTAGTAGCCAATTTGACCACCATTTTTATAATAGTTGTCCCTTGAATAATACTGATCCACTGAAGAGATGGTACCCTTTACGAATATAGAATCACGACCAATCAGGTCTAAAGAAGTCAGGATAGATACGTCGGATACAGAGTAGGGGTTATCCACATTTCCATTTCCGGCAAGTTCCTTAACAGTGAGGGTGTATTGAGCCTTTCCTTCTTTATAATTATCATTCGCCGTAGATGAGGCTGTGATTGTGGTCTCGCCAATAATATTATTAAAAGTTACTTCACCAGTTGAATAGTTTACATCAGCCACTTCAGGATTGGAAGAAGAGTAAGTAACCGCCAAGCCGTCTGGCACACCCTTCAGTTGGGGTGCTTGGAAGTAACCAGTGTAGCCAAGAAGAGCGGTGGCCGTTTCGCTGGAGAAGGAATAGCCAGGATCTTGCGGTTCTATAGGAGTATCGGAACCGCCAGTAGTATAGGTCACCTCTACACTCTTAATTCTGACTATAGAAGAGGCTGTAAAAATAACCTTCTTTGCGCCATTTTCATTTGTCCATGTATTTATTCCATCGTATCCGTCTTGATCACACCTGAAGTTCGAAGGTTTTCTGTTTTTGTATTCCCCGAAAACAATCTTTGTGATCTTATATCCCTCAGCAGATTCAAAAGTGGCTGTGGAGCTATTATTAACAGTGTAATAATCCTTTCTTGACATATCTCCATACGAAATAATGAAAGTGATTTGCTCTTTCGTAAGGGTTAAGTCGGTTAAACCTGAAGCAATATCCCCATTCGACGGGTCAAACGTCACGGTCACGTCATCAGCCTTCGCCCCAACGCATAACATAAGGAGCATGAGCGATAATAATAGATGTAATTTTTTCGTCATAGCAATATCATTTTTATAGTTATTTTCGATGTTTTATGTCTGCGACATTTCTGTTTTCTAGTGGTCAATTGTTGCATTTTGATTCTCTCTGACATAACAAGCCGTAGGCCATTTAATTAAGTCTGGCAGCAAATGAACTAATCCACTCTGCAAATATATATAAAAAATCAAAAGACAGAAGAAAATCATTCAATTTTATGCATTTTGCGTCTTTTTTTTCTTTTAAGGCGCCCATCAAGCTCGCTTTAGACTAAAATTAGGAGCGTCGTCATTCCTGACGATGAACACTGTTCTATCAATTAAAATCCCACTCTTGCAGTTCTTGGCCGTCATTAGGAGCGTCGTCATTCCTGACGATGAACACTGTTCTATCAATTATTTCTCCCTGCAGTTCTTGGCCGTCAAGAATGACGGCCCTCCTACCATGCGGCATTCCTACGTCAACACTCCGATGTTTCTTCCCCTCCCTTTGTAGGGAGGGGCTAGGGGTGGGTCTGCATGGGCATTCCAGCCGCCGAAGGAGATAAGACCCACTCCCCCACCTTTCATACTACATAAGCAATAAAAGCGAGGCAATATCGTTATAACAATGATGGGCGGCAATTGGCAACCGTAAGGGCGGCAATTGGCAACCATAAGGGCGGCAATTGGCAGCCGTAAGGGCGGCAATTGCCGCCCGACAAGAAAAAACCATAATAAACCTATAAAATCATAGAAATCTATGGAAATCAAGTACGAAGTTCACACACTGAAGAATGCTAGAGGAGAAGGCAATGAACGCAACTACGTAGTATTACGACAGCTGACGCCTCTGACGGAAGACGAAATTGCAGAACGCATCCAAGACAGTTGCTCGCTCACAAAAGGCGACGTGAAGGCTGTGCTGACGGAGCTCCGAAGCCTCGCAGTGGAGCAATTGCAGGCGGGCAACAGATTCTTTATTCCTGGCATCGGCTGGCTTTCTCTGGCGACAGGATTGGACAAAACAGCACAGGAGCCCAACCATAAGATAACAGGCAAGGACATCCATCCCAAAGCCATCAGATTCAAGGCAGAGAAACAGCTGTTCGATGACGTGACCAGGGACATGACTTTCGTAAAATCAGATTATTCGTCAAAATCGGTGGTCTATACCGAGGAGGACTTGTGGGCAAAGATCGATGATTATCTGCACCACCACGACTACATCACCAACAACATCCTGCAGCAGTCGTTCGGTCTCGGCAAGTATGTCGCCACCAAGTGGCTGAAGCTCTTTGTCGGTCAAGGCAAACTGCGCAAATCAGCCAATGGGCGCAACTACATCTATCTGCGCGGATAGATATTTCAACCAGCAGGGCTCTGCATCCATTTCGCTTCGCTCGTAAAAGAGAAGTGTCTTAAGTGAGTGCATATACTAAAATTTCTCATGAATATAATCATTTACGAATAATTTATGGGTAATTTGTGATAATTCATGTTCAAAAAAGTAGCGTTTAATGTTCATGAATAATGCAGGATAAACTACATACCCTATGCCGATCAACCAACTGAACAAGATCACTTGGATTGTCAACACAATTGCCAATGCGGGCAAGATATCCTTTGAGGACTTGAACCGCAAATGGAGGAACAATGTGGACATGAGTGGTGGCGAGGACCTGAGCAAGCGGACTTTCCACAAATGGAGAGATGCCATCTTCGACACATTCGGACTCATCATTGAATGTGAGGAAGCTACCGTTACTACATTGACAATCCGCAAGACTTGCAAAACGACAGCTTGGACAGTTGGCTGCTCAACACCACCTCTATCAGCAATTCCTTGCAGGAGGCAAAGTCGCTGAAAGACAGGATTATCCTGGAGGAGATTCCCTAGGGGCATGTTTATCTGGAAGAAATTATTGAGGCGATGAAGAACAATCAATACATCTCCATCACCTACGGCGCATACTGGAGCAATGGAGAAAAGAACCGCCGTCTCATGCCGCTGTGCCTGAAGCTGTGGAATCAGCGATGGTATGTCGTGGGAAGGTCTGCGGATTCCAGAACTACGCACATCTACAGTCTCGACCGGATTGAAAGCCTCAGAATAGAAACCGCGACCTTCGAATATCCCGAAGACTTCTGACCAGCAGACTATTTCGCAGGTTGCTTCGGCATCATTGCCGACAAGAATATTAAGATAGACCTACATCCTTTCTTGCGAGTCGGCTGCCTCTGTCTTTATATCTGTTGCAAAGATACATATCTGATCTGACATTGACCCAATTTCTTTGTTCAAGTTCTTTGAAAGCCCGTGTCAGCGATATTGAACAAAAAAAGCCCCCTAATTCGTCCTATGATATTTTGAGGCTCAACGGATATTTTCTATGGAACGCACATCAACGAATAGTACTATCAGCCCAGAAAGGAATGCCAATACAGACCCACCCCCACCCCTCCCTACGAAGGGAGGGGATAGAACACCGGAGCGCAAGTAGGAGGGCCGTCATTCCTGACGGCCAAGGAAGTACTTCGCTTGCTCATCACAAATAAATCCTTCGTCGTGACAACGCTTCTGTCAACTCGATTGAGGAGAGAATCGTCGGTGATTAGGCATTCGTGATTCTAATATCGCTAGCATTTGCCTGGAAGGCAATTACTCTTCTCAAAAACTTGAAATCTTAATAAATAGAAACAAAAATGAAATGCCAAGGGGGTATTTGGAGTTAGATGGCAGACAGTCGGTGCCAAGAATACATTTTTCTACCGAAACTTATGGCCTTACCAAATATTATCGCTATTTTTGTCATGCAAAATGCGCAAGACATGGCTTTTGAGATGAGCCACCCTAGCCACAAGCCATAAGCCGAAAAATCTTATTGGCCCAAACGCCCGTTCTGAAAATTAAAAACTAACAAAACACGAATAGACTATGGAAGAAAGAACCCTTAAAGAGATGAATCTGAAATCACGTTACACCGCCGCAGACACACGCTACGATGATGCCGACTCGCTGTATCAACGTTGTGGACATTCAGGAGTATTGCTTCCGAGAATAAGTCTGGGGTTCTGGCATAATTTCGGCGGCGTGGACCCTTACGAACGGAGCCGCGCCATCACCCACTATGCCTTCGACCACGGCATCACCCATTTTGACCTCGCCAACAACTACGGCCCTCCCTATGGATCAGCCGAGGAGACACTAGGACAACTCATGGACGACGACTTCCGCCCATACCGCGACGAACTCTTCATCTCGACCAAGGCCGGTTACGACATGTGGCCAGGACCATACGGCAACTGGGGCTCACGCAAATACCTCATGGCTAGCATCGACCAAAGCCTGAGGCGCATGCACCTCGACTATGTCGACCTCTTCTATAGTCACCGTTATGACCCTCATACGCCTTTAGAGGAGACGCTTCAAGCCCTCGTCGACATCGTACGCCAAGGCAAAGCCCTCTATGTGGGCATCTCACGCTGGCCATTGGACGCTCTGAAGACAGCCAACAAGTATCTCCGTGACCACGACGTGCCGCTGCTGATCTACCAGGGGCGCATCAACCTCATCGACCGCAAGCCCATCGAGGAAGGCATCCTCGACTATTGCCGGCAGGAGGGAATTGGCTTCATCAGTTTCTCGCCACTCGCCCAGGGACTGCTCACGAACCGTTACCTGCACGGCATTCCGGCCGATTCGCGAATGGCTCATGGCTCCTCGTTGAAGAGAGAGATGCTGACGCCCGAGCTTCTTGCCTATCTTCAGCGTCTCGACTCTATAGCCCAGTCGCGCCAAGAAACCATGGCAGAGATGGCCCTGGCCTGGATTCTCCACCAAGAGGGCGTGACCAGCGTACTCGTGGGTGCCAGCAGTGTGGAGCAGTTGCAGGCCGACATCCGTTGCCTCCATGCTGCCCCATTCGCCGACACCGACATATAGTCTCTGGCGTTTATCATTGAATGGCTTGAATTTATTTTTCTCAAATTCCGGAAATGAATAACTGCCCTTTGGTCTACCTCCTCACAACTTTCGAAGGTACAACCAAAGGGCAGTAGTCTACCAACAGCCCCGAATCCGGGCACACTGATTTCATGGGCTTGGCATAACAACCCGTGTATCACGGAGTCATTTTTTTGATGACTTTCTTTCCGTTTTCTATGAAGATACCTTTTGGAGTTCCTGATATGCCGGTTATCTTTTTACCGTCTATCGTATAGATATCACGGTCTGCATTCTCTTCGTCTGACAAACGAGTGGCTGCAACTCCATTCGTGTCCTCTTCAAAGAAGTTCTCGGGATGGAGAATGAGCTTGTTGCCAACAACGTGGTACACTGCGTCTACATAGCCTTGCTTGCCCATCAGATTTTCAAGATCAATCCCATAATTGAAGAGGTCTGTCAATGTTAAGTGGGCATCACCGTCTCTCAACACATAATTGCCATACAGCCCTTTCTCGATCTGGCCGTATAATCTGAAATAGCCAAACAGATCTGAAGGCGAGATGTCCTTCAACTTCTTATTGAGGGGTTCGAGAGTGGCCTGTTCGTTCTCTATCACCAAATCCTTAGAGCCTATGCATCCCCAGAAACCGGTCTTGGTGTCGCAGAGAAGTGAGCCAGAGGTCATCATACTGCCTCTCTGCACCAAGTGTGCTATTTTCTTTGAGGCGTCATGCAGCAGTAGGCCTTGTTCGCCGTCCCAGAGGAAATAGGCATCACCCAACGTGTTGACGACTTGAATCTCATAGCCATCCTTTATCTCAAGAGTCGTACTCGTAAGGCATTTCTTCAAGTCGCCAATGCTGTAAACCACATCAGAAGTGATTGTAGACTCTGGTGTAAACGGTTTTTCATCAGGCATGAAGGCATTGGGTTGGTAGGGCCAAAGATAGTTGGCTATCTCACCTTGATAGAACATTGCCCTCAGTGTGCCATGACTGGAGACGGCAGGCAAGTCCTGGTGGAAATTATCCTCCAGACTAAACACAACCCCATCGTCGGACGTGAATTGCAAACGGTCAAGATTGAAGACCCCTTCTAGCTCATACAAGCCGAATTTGTTGTAGGCCCCATTCTCGACGATGTCATTCCCTGCCTTCTTTAAGGGCACGAGGGGAGCATTACCCCCGATCGTAATATCACCATCGGCATTGTAGAGATCCCAATAGTTATATTCCCACTCTCCGGTCAACATCCCACTCACATAATCACCGACTTGCAGGTCGTTGATGGGCCACGTGGGCAGGGTGGAATTGAATAAAAACAGTCCGTCTTTACCATCCCATAGATAGGTGCCTCCTACATCACCGGCATCATTCCTCTCCAACATGGCAACCTGCACCGTATTGGGCGGGAAGTTGATGGTAACGTATGTATTCGAGGTGAGCTGTTTGATCTCACTTATGCTCGAATAAGTTTGCGCATGGGCAACGCCATTCATACCGACTCCCAACAGAAGCGTGAGGAGGTATCTTGTTGTCTTGTTCTTATATGTCATCGTGTTCATAATGTATTTGTGTTGACTAGTAGAAATGTCTCCCGTATTCCACCGTCGGAGACATTTCTTCTTGATGAGTCCTGCCCGTTAAAGTCAACGGATGACTTT
This sequence comes from uncultured Prevotella sp., assembly GCA_900322095.1. Lineage (GTDB taxonomy): Bacteria > Bacteroidota > Bacteroidia > Bacteroidales > Bacteroidaceae > Prevotella. The sequence continues at coordinate 4,031 of ONYS01000022.1, read as the reverse complement.
TACAGGAGCACAGTTCCCAATCTTAATCACTAGAGGTTCTTTTGAGGGAATGTCAAAGAAGTTCTCTCCCTGTGCGACAACGGATTTGCCAAGGCATCTTCCATTGATATCGAAAATAGAGATGTTCTGTCCGATATGCTCATTGGCAGTAATTCCAATCCCCGAGTCGTAATAGTTGATCGCGATTTTGGGGAAATCCTTCCCAAGGCTGTTTCTTTCTATATTGTCAGGTATTTGCGGATCATAATACAGACTGAGATAGTAATACCCCTGGTTTTGCACAAAAACAAGACCGCATGTGGCCATGGTCTGATTGTCCTCGTTGTACATCAGCCATTGTCCCGTCTCCGGATCAAGTCCCATGTCGTTGAATCCTTTTTCCTTTAGCAGCTTGCAAATGGGTGAGATGACAGGAGTCTTGACCCGTTCCCATGAGGAGACAATAATATCGGATGCAATCAATTCATCTTGCGAATTGAAATAGAGCATGGACAAAGGAAATTCGAAGTTGTCGGTCAAGAACACCTCTACACCCTCCCGGGCCTCTTCGCTTACAGAGGGATGCATCTGCCAATACTTCTCGGTAAAGTTCTGATGACCGTTGGATTCCTCTGTACTCGTAGCCTCAGATTTGCTTGCTCCCCAGGAAATATTCATAGGCGGCAGTTGTATTCCTACAGTGTCGACAACCTTCACCCGGAAAGACACCTCGTCGAGGACGTTATTCTCATCGAAGGCATCCAGAGAACCGTCGGCCGAGCCTGCAATGCGCATGGTTACGTTTGCCTCTCCTGTTGCAACCGTCTTGAAAGCATTTCCCCAAGCCGCCACGACATCCTCATTGTCGGACTGGTATTTCACGACAAAACGGTTTTTCGAATTCACATAATCTGCCAGTTTGTTATTAAACTGTTTGATAAATATCCTGTAGTAGGCGTATTGTGGAACTGTGACATCATCTGCTATCAAGACGCACTGGTCAACCACTGTGTCGGAAGACAAGGTGTCGGAGGGAAGAGGGAATCCGCCGTTGATGTCATCCGAACGCGTCCACGGACCCTTTCTGCCCTTGTTCAGCAACTTCGTGAAAGCGTCGCTCCTCATTTCCTGCGTAGTCTTTCCTGTGGCGCCTTCCACTTCATTGGCATATTTGTCTGTAGAATAATAACTGTTGTCAATATGAATTGCAGACATCTCTCCAGTAACCGGTAATGTTATCGGATGTACGTTGTCGTCGCAATCCAATTCTGCGTTATTGTAGCAATTGCTGACGTTAAGCGGACCGAATGATGAAGGCGACAAGAGAGCAGCAATACCACCGGCATTGGTGGGTGAGGTGATTTTTCCAAAGTTGGCACAATCCCTGACGTAAGCGCTTCCGTAGTCTTCCACCAATCCGACGATGCCGCCTACGATGCCTGCATTTGAAGACAACTCGCCATAATTCACGCATCGTTTAATGACATTGCCGTTTACTCCGCAGCTGGCTATGATTCCCGCGACACCCATTCCCGTTGCGGTGATTCTTGCAGACGAAGAGCAGTCGCTAATCAGTATGGAGTCTCCAAACACGCCGCAAACAATGCCTGCGGCGTAGGCCTGGCGTGTGCTGTTGATGACAACATTATTGCCCAAATGACAATTCAAGACAGTGCCTCCCAGTGCGGCTGACACGAATCCTGCCGTGAGAGCGTCAGATTGTATGGAGCTGTTGTCGATGGTGAGATTCTTGATTGTGGCGCCTTGGATAACACCAAACAACGCGACTCCTATCTTTTCCTTACCTTGATAAGACATTGTGAGGTTGTTGATGGTATGGCCATCTCCATCAAAGGTTCCACAGAAGGCTTTTATTGTAGAGCCTGCAGAACCGAAATTGTTGCCAATCGGCAAGAGATTTGAAATCTCGGTCAAGTCTATATCCGATGTCATCTTGAAGAACTTGCCTTCGTAAGTATACGTTCCATTCACGGCATCAGACAAGTCGGCTATGTCGTCGGCTGTTGACACCAGATAGGGATCCTCTGCTGTTCCATTTCCGCCACTATACTCATAGACGCCGGGCTTTCTGACACCCACACCCGAAAGGGAAATGAATGTCTCGACATCGCCCGACTGCAGTGTTATGATGGTCCTGAATGTACCATAGCCAACGGGGTTGAAGCTTATGCTAATGGAGTCTTCATATTCTCCGTCTTCTACCGGAATTTCAGTCTTTGACAAACTGAAGGGAGAACCAGCGTCCATCTTAAGTTGGATGGGGGAAGTCAAGTTCTTATAGGAGAGTTTGCACGTAATGGTCTTGGTCTCTCTTTTGTATACTTCTCCAAAATATACATTATTGCTTTCTACATCAATGGAAGGCGCGTTTGGATCTACCGCCGTTGCGTCAGTGATAGACATGTCGTCGATGTTGAACATCGCCGTGAATCCCAAGTCTTTCCATTGGAAGGTCTCATAGTCTTCACGAACAATACGTATGCGGGCATTCTCCCTGTTGGCCTTGGCTTCGAAGGTTTGTACCTCCATAGTCGGGGTAAATGGCTTGCCTATGGTCTGCCAATGCGATCCGTCATCTTCCGTTATCTGCACGACCCATGTCGTTTGAGTGTCTTTCTCTCTCTCGTAGGCTCTATAGTCGAATGTGACCACGCCGATGCCGCCCTCCTTGTTGTCTTTCATTTCTACGTAGGGCATGCCATCCATGGAGGCTTTTGTTCCATATATACGCATGGAGCCTTTGCCGTTGGCATAATCCATCTTGTCATCATTGTTCCTGACACAGTATATCTTCCATACCATGTTGTTCAATGTGACCTCTCGGTGCTCGTGAAATAATTTGCCAATGTCTGTTTTCGCAGTTTCAAAATCATAGCTCCAGTCTTCTGCCGAAACAGGCAAGGCAGATAGAAAAAACATGATTAAGAAGCTAATCATAGAAATTGTTTTGTTCATAAAAAGATTGTTTTTAATTATTAGTAAAGACTTCTTCGAAATCCATCGTCTAGATTTAAGCAATTCAGTGTCTTAATATTTTGCAAATATAAATAAATAATTCCTTTATAGCAAAATAAAAATGAAATATTTTTTATGTGTCCTGAATTTTTGTAACTTAATACCGAGATTTTGTTCCACAATGGTTATTAAGGGCTAGATGGATTATGCCATAGATAATAACCATTCCCAGTTCAGTAACCAGCATTGGCGACAATGCTTTTTCGGGTTGTTTGAGGCTGAATTCCATCGCTATCCCATCCTCTGTCATAATTATTGATAGAGCGACGTTTAAAGATTGCTCATCATTGCAGTCCGTCACGATTCCCAACTCCGTGAAGAGCATTGGTTAAAGTGCTTTTTTTGTTGTTCGAGACTGAATATCATCTCCATACCACCCTCTGTTACATTTATTGATAAATTGGCGTTTTATAATTGCTTGTCATTGCAGTCCGTCATCATTCCCGACTCTGTGACCAAAATTGAAGATTCGGTGTTTGAATGTTGCACAAGTCTAACCTTCATCTCCATTCCCGACTCTGTGACCAGCATTGGTTTCAAAGCTTACCGATGGTGTTTATCGTTGGGAACAATCAGTATTCCTGATTCTGTGACAAGCATCGGCAAGTATGCATTTTCTCATTGCAAGTCCCTTCTATCCGTCAATATTCCAAGATCTTTAGTCAGCATTGGTGATGGAGTATTTGACGATTGCATATCTTTGAGTATTGTCAATGTCCCCCTTCTGACCTATACCAGACTAAAGGAAAAGTTGCAAGGCCTTATATCGAAAATCATTTTCTCCGACTGACATAATTTTGGGCTAGAAAATTTGGCAGATAAAATGAATTTGTAGCCTCTGTTCTTGTGTATGGTCACCTTGTCGTTGGTTCCTTCTATTCTTGGTCTTGCCATCTTTTAGTTTTATTATCTATAGTAGAGTCCACTTTAAAAAGTGGCATTTTGGGTTCCAGAAGTAATTTTGCCGAATATTTCTTCATTCAGAATTATTCTTACCCCGTCTTACCGCAAATTCC
>ONYS01000083.1:12267-13776 GCA_900322095.1 uncultured Prevotella sp. | reverse complement strand
TATCTGCATGAAAGAACGGCTAACTTTGCAACAGAAAATAAAGAAAGGAAACGGATATGAGAGCGAATATCAAGAGAAATCAACTCAGACGTGTGGTCATCGTCGGTGGCGGCATTGGTGGATTGCAACTCGCCATGTCGCTGCGCAAGACCGGTTTTCAGGTTGTACTGATCGACAAGAATAACTACAATCAGTTTCCACCGCTCATCTATCAGGTGGCATCATCCGGACTGGAGCCCAGCAACATCTCCTTTCCCTTCAGGCGTATCTTTCAGAACTATAAGAATTTCTTCTTCCGTAAGGGCGAAGTAAGGACCGTAGACACGAAAGAAAAGATGGTCACCACCACATTCGGTAATGTGCATTACGATTATCTCGTTCTTGCTGCCGGAGCGCAAACCAACTTCTTCGGCAATAAAAACGTTGAGCACAATGCTTTGCCGATGAAGACTGTGACCGATGCTATGAAACTGCGTAACACACTGCTTTCCAACCTCGAACAAGCAGAGACGGAGGACCGCGACGAGGAGCGCAAAGCCTGGATGAACATCGTCATCGTGGGCGGCGGTCCTTCGGGGGTTGAGATTGCTGGCGCTTTGGCCGACATGAAAAACACGGTATTGCGGCATGACTACCCCGACCTTGATCCCAGGCTCTTCAATATCCACCTCATCAACTCGCGCGACCGGTTGCTGGCAAACATGGACCCAGTTTCGTCTGAACGGGCTGAGAAAGACCTGCGGCAGATGGGCGTAGACCTGATGCTCGGACAGCGCGTGGTGGACTACAAGGATAATAAGGTAGCTCTCGAAAACGGAACTTTGATTCCTGCCCGTACCGTTATCTGGGTGAGCGGCATCAGAGGTGTTGCAATAGGTGGTATTCCGGAAGAGAGCATCGGACGTGGGGGACGCATCCTTGTGAACCGTTTCAATGAAGTAAAAGGTATGGAGAAAGTCTATGCCATCGGAGACCTGAGTTTGGTGGACGATGGAACCAACCACCAGGGACACCCGCAACTGGCACAAGTCGCTATCCAACAGGCCAAGAACCTTGCCCACAATCTCATCAACCGTGAGAATGGCAAGGAACAGAAACCGTTTGTCTACCGCAACCTCGGCACTATGGCAACCATCGGTCGCAAGAAAGCCGTGGCAGAGATTGCAGGACTGAAGTTTGGCGGACTGGCTGCATGGCTCCTTTGGTTGTTGGTGCATCTTCGCTCCATCCTCGGCGTAAGAAACAAGACCATGGCACTTATCAACTGGGCCTGGAACTACTTCAATTACAAACAAAGTCTCCGGTTGATCCTCGACCGATGATTGATTGGGAAAATTCACAATATCAAATCATCATTAAAACAAAAAATGGACCAGTTGAATTTTTCCGTGGATGATGATTAAAAGGAAAATCTCATAAAGTTGGACATGTGTGGTAGTCTTTAACAATTTATGGTGCCGCAGGATTTTATGCCGTCAGGCAATTTTACGCGACAGCGATTTTCCTTCA
>ONYS01000083.1:0-12254 GCA_900322095.1 uncultured Prevotella sp. | reverse complement strand
AACCAGTTCCTCCACCCGCCGACTGCAGGCGATAGCCTTGAGCTGGAAATGAAGTATTTTCCTATAAAATTATCCACGGACTTTTTCACTTGTCCCGAAACCGACCGAAGATACTCAGAATGAGTCGGCAGTCAGCTGCACAACCATCAAGCCCGGAACTCGTCTGAAGACGTTGCTCGAACAATACCCCAATCTTCCTCAGCGGTTGCCTGAGATAGTCCCCGAGTTCAAGATGCTGAACTCGCCCTTGGGCAAGCTGATGATAGGCAAAGCAGACGTCAAGATGATGAGCGAACGCTCTGGCCTTCCCGTCGGCCAGCTTATCAAGCGTCTGCAAGAACTCATCAGAGAGTGAACCGATGAGAAAAAAAAAGCGTTGATTTATGAAAGAAAAGAGATAAAGAATTGTCTTTTATGAAATTTTTACTTAATTTTGTGGCATACAAAAACATAAACGATATGAAAACGAAACTAACTCTATTGTGGGCTGTCCTCTTTTGGGGCAGCATCTGGGGAATTATAGAAGCCTCCATGGGCTGGTTGATGCATGTGGCTCAGATTCATCACGGCACCTCTACGATTCTCTATTCATTTGGCATTTGCTGTATGTTTGCCGCATCCACACGTTCTGGCAAGGGCGCTCAGGCTGTCATGCTGACGGCTGTCGTCGCTGCTGCCATCAAGCTGGTCGACCTCTTCCTGCCTGGCTCAGCGCAAAACGTACTGCATCCGGCCTGCTTTATTCTCTTGGAGGGTGCCATGACGGCGGCCATCAGCAAGATTTTCTCCATCCAGCCCCGTATTGAGAACCGCTCATCATGGTCGCCTCTTGAGGCCCGTCTTGCCGTGCCTGCATGCGTCGTGGCCTTGGCGCTCACTCTTGTCGTCGCATAAAAGACTTGTGGGATGAGTGATGAAGCATCACAGCTTTGGCCGGAACTGTCGGGTGGCATCCTTGCCGGAGGCCGTAGCAATCGTTTTGGCAGCAACAAGGCGCTGTTCGCTCCCGATGGCGAGAGGCTGATAGAGCGGGCTGTCAGACTCCTGCGACCGTTTTGCGCACAGGTGCTTGTCAGCGCCAGTCACGCCAATGCCGACGCTTACCGATTCCTTGGACTTGACATCGTTGAGGACCTGCATGCCGACTGCGGACCATTAGGAGGACTGGAGGCGCTGCTCACGCTGTGCGCCACGCCATGGATGTTCATCCTCGCTTGTGACATGCCCTATGTCAGCAGCGATGCGTTGCTGACGATGGCGGGACTTCCTCAGCTGTCAGAAGCTCTGGGGGGCACAATCCAGGCCTTTGCGTGGAAAAACAAGATTGAAGGCAGCGTCTCACCCTTCCCATTGCTCATTAGGCGGAGCGTATTGCCTTCACTACAAAAGCAGATGAGCACGGGAAGGCTGGGCGTGAAAACTTTCCTGAGCACGCTGAACACTTATTATATTCCTACCGACTCCACACTGCTGCTCCGCAATGTCAACCGACCTGAGGACTGGGAGGAAGAGCGCATCACGATATAATGTTTTTAGTAACCTGAATCAATAGACAATGACACAATCACATTTTCAACTGAGGGGCACACCTGCCCAAGCCCTGCTGGGCGCCACTCTCGGCTTCTTCTTCGGCGTGATGGCCATCTCGCTCTTCGGCCCCACGAGTACGACGCTGGGAGCCGCCATGGGGTTGGGGGCTACAGAACTGGGACTGCTGGTCTCGGTGCCCTCCTTGACCGGTTCGCTGCTGCGCATACCTTTTGGAGCTATGGTCGACAGCAACGGTGGCCGGCGAGGCTTTATCTTCCTGCTCGTCGCTGCCGTCGTGGGACTGGGCGCACTGAGCATTCTGTTTACACTCTATCCCGCCGAAACACCCGGAAGCATGAAGGGGCTCTACCCGCTCGTGCTGCTGCTCGGCTGCTTGGCCGGATGCGGCATCGCCACCTTCTCGGTGGGCGCGTCGCAGTCTAATTATTGGTTCGCCAAAAACCGTCAGGGCTATGCCTCAGGTATCTACGGCGGACTGGGTACGACCTCAGCCGGCATCCTGGCCTTTGCGCTTCCGCTGTTGCTCCATCAATTTGGCTTCACGGCAGCCTACTACATTCTGACGGGCGTAATGCTCCTGGGACTCCTATTATATGTATGGCTCGGTGCTAATCCGCCTTACTTCCAGTTCCTCAAAGCAGGGAAGAGTGAAGAGGAAGCCCGTGACAACGCGCTGGCCTGCGGGCAGGAACTCTTTCCCAAGGGCAACGCCATGACGAGTCTGAAGATATCGGCAAAGATTCCACAGACCTGGATGCTCGTGCTCTGCTATTTCACGACCTTCGGTGGCTTCATGGCCCTCACGGCGTGGTTCCCCACGTTCTGGAAGAAAGGCATGGGCCTCGACCCGATGCTTGCCGGAGGACTCACGGCCGCGTTCTCCATCTTCGCCGCATTGCTGCGTGTGCCCGGTGGAAAGCTGTCCGACCGCATTGGTGGCGAGAAGGTCTCCATGGCCGCTCTGGCGCTGCTGGCTATTGCGGGCGTGCTGATGAACCTGCAGATGGGATGGGGTGGCCTTTTTGCCGTCAGCCTGCTCATCTCCGTTGCCTTCGGATTCAACAACGGCGCCACGATGAAGCTGGTTCCCGTCTATGTCAGCGAGGGCGTGGGCGGTGCCAACGGATGGGTTGGTGGTCTCGGAGCCTTCGGTGGCTTCGTCTTTCCGCCGCTGATGGGACGCTTTGTCGACCTCTCTCCTGAGCATGGCTACGGCCTGGGCTTCCTACTCTTTACAGGCTTTGCCATCCTCGTCATGATCATCAACTACTTTGGAATGATACGCAAGAAACACTGATTAGACTTTGATTCCTAAGATATGAGTTCGATTTTCAATAATCTGAAATACTTCATCAACCGTAAGAACGTGACCAACGAGGAATGGGAACACTTCTACCGCACCCGTTGGGCCCACGACAAAGAGGTGCGCTCCACGCATGGCGTCAACTGCACAGGTTCTTGCTCGTGGCGCATCTTCGTCAAGAAGGGTATCGTCACATGGGAGATGCAGCAGACCGACTACCCCTCTACGCGTCCTGGTCTGCCCAATCACGAGCCGCGTGGCTGTCCGCGTGGTGCCAGTTATAGCTGGTATCTCTATAATTCGGGCCGCGTGAAGCATCCGATGATCCGCAAGGAACTGCTCGACCTCTGGGAGGCTGCCCTGAAGCTGCATCCCGACCCCGTGGATGCCTGGGCATCGATCGTGGAGGACGAGGACAAGCGCAACAGCTATAAGCGTGTGCGCGGTCTGGGGGGCTTCGTACGCCTCGACTGGTCAACAGCCTTGAAAATCATGGCAGCCAGCAACGTCTATACGATCAAGAAGTTCGGTCCCGACCGCCTTGTCGGCTTCACGCCGATTCCCGCCTTCTCCATGCTCAGCTATGCCTCCGGCGCCCGCTATCTGAGTCTACTCGGTGGCGCCTGCCTGAGCTTCTACGACTTCTATTGCGACCTGCCGCCGTCGTCGCCACAGACTTGGGGCGAGCAGACCGACGTGCCGGAGAGTGCCGACTGGTACAATGCCTCGTTCCTTCTGCTCTGGGGCAGCAACGTACCCACGACGCGTACGCCGGACTCGCCGTTCTATACTCAGGTGCGCTATAAGGGAACGCAGGTTGCCGTAGTCTCACCCGACTACAGCGACGCCTCGAAGTTTGCCGACGTGTGGATGGCTCCCAAGCAGGGCACCGACTCTGCGCTGGGTATGGCTATGGGACACGTCATCCTCAAGGAGTTCTACCAAGACCGCACGGTGCCCTACTTCGACGAATACGTCAGGAAGTTCACCGACCTGCCTTTCCTCGTGAAACTTGAAGATACTGGCGACGGACGCTATGCCGCCGGTATGCTGTTGCGCGCCTCTGACCTCAAGGACGACTTTGGAGTGAAGCAGAAAGCCGAGTGGTATCCCATCACCATCGACGACCCGACGGGCCAGCTCGTCACGCCTAACGGCAGCATTGGCAGCCGCTGGAACAATGAGGGCCGCTGGAATCTGAAATGTGAGGATGTCCGCACGGGCAAAGCTTTCACACCCCGGCTGTCACTCATCAAGCACTGCGACGACGTGGTGACGCTCGTCGATCCCTATTTCGGCGGTGCCGACTATAAGAATCCGCATTTCGCCGCCACTCATCATCCCGACATCATCGAGCACAAGGTGCCGGTGATCAAGGTCGAGACCAAAGAGGGTGTGGTCTGCTGTGCCAATGTCTTCGACCTGCTCATGGCCCATTACGGCGTCGACCGTGGACTCGGCGACGACAACTGCGCCAAGAGTTATGACGACGACCTGCCCTACACCCCGAAGTGGCAGGAGCAGATCACGGGCGTCAAGGCTGAGAAGATCATCAAGACCGCCCGCGCCTTTGCCTCAACAGCCGAGAAGACACGCGGCAAGAGCATGATCATCATTGGTGCAGGTGTCAACCAGTGGTACAACACCGACATGACTTATCGCTCAGCCATCAACATGCTGATGCTCTGCGGTACGCTGGGTGTCAACGGTGGCGGATGGAGTCACTATGTAGGACAGGAGAAGGTGCGTCCGCAGGCCGGTTGGGCCCAGATGACCTTCGCCCTCGACTGGAAGCGGCCGCCACGCCACATGAACACGGTGAGCTATATCTATGAGCATTCCGACCAATGGCGCTATGAGAAGGTGACCGTCGACGAGCAGCTCTCTCCCCTGGCGCATAAGGACAAATGGAAGGGCCTGACACTGCTCGACTGCAACATCAAGAGTCAGCGCATGGGCTGGCTGCCCTCTTCGCCTGAGTTCAACCGCAATTCGCTTGAGCTCTGCCGTGAGGCCGCCAAAGCCGGCATGAGCGAGAAAGACTACGTCTGTCAGCAGCTCCACGAGGGCAAACTGTCGCTGGCGGCCGAGGACCTCGACGCACGGGAGAACAGTCCAAAGGTGCTCTTCATCTGGCGTGCCAACCTTATTGGCTGCTCGGCAAAGGGCATGGAGTTCTTCATGAAGCATCTGCTCGGATCGCAGAACAACGTGCTCGGACAGAATCTCGAGCAGTGCGGTCAGCCGTTGCCAAAATATGAGAAGTGGCATTCGGAGGATACCGTCGGCAAACTCGACTTGGTGGTCAACATCGACTACCGCATGACGCAGTCGAGCATCTTTGCCGACATCGTACTTCCTGCCGCTACCTGGTATGAGAAGGAAGACATCTCGTCCACCGATATGCATCCCTTCCTCCATCCGTTCAGCAAGGCCGTTGACCCCGTGTGGGAGAGCCGCACCGACTGGGACATCTTCCGTGAGTTGGCCAAAGTGTTCTCCGACATGAGCCGTGGACATCTGGGTCACGAGAAGGATGTGGTCTACACGCCTCTGTCCCATGACAGCGCTGGTGAGATCAGTGAGCCGCTCGTTGCCAGTGACTGGAAAGAGACGGGTGAGATGCCGCAGCCTGGACGGAATATGGGCAACCTCGTCGTGGTGGTACGCGACTATCCCGACATCTACCGCCAGTTCACCACCGTCGGTCCCAACGTCCGCGACAAGGGCATCGGTGGCAAGGGCATCAGTTGGTCGTCACGCAAGGAATATGACGAGCTGAAGGAGATGAACGGCGTTGAGCGTGAGGAAGGCATCAGCAAGGGTATGCCGCTCATCAAGGAGATCACGCAGGCCTGCGACGCTGTGCTTACCCTCGACCCCACGAGCAATGGCGATGCCGGATACCGGTCGTGGAAAGCCTTGGAGAAGAGCGTCGGACTGCCATTGGCCGAGCCACTGACAGCTGATTTCGGAAAGACAAAATACACCTATAAGGATCTCGTCATCCAGCCTCGTCTGTCATTGCCTACGCCCATGTGGTCGGGCATCAACAACAAGACGACGGAGTACACGGGCAATTACACCAACATCCATTACCTCATCCCCTGGCGTACGGTGACCGGCCGTCAGAGTTTCTATCAGGATCATCCGTGGATGCTGGCCTTCGGTGAGGAACTCGTGTGCTATAAACCGCCATTGGCCAAGAAGGAGATCAACAATCTCAAGGAGCGTCTGCACCTCAAGGACAACACGCTGGCGCTGAACCTGCTCACGCCCCACAACAAGTGGACCATCCACTCCTCGTGGAACGACAATATCCTCATGCTCACGCTTGGGCGTGGAGGCCCCGTCATCTGGATGAGCGAGGCCGATGCCGCCAAACTGAGCATCAAGGACAACGATTGGGTGGAGGTGATCAACGATAACGGTTCGGCTATGGCCCGCGCCTGCGTCAGCCAGCGCATCCCCGAGGGCGCCCTCTACATGTATCACAATCAGGGACGCACCGTCAACGTGCCGCTCAGTCCGCTCACGGGCAACCGCGGCGGCATCCACAACTCCATCTCGCGGCTGTGCCCGAAGCCTACCCACATGATTGGTGGCTACGCCCAGCTGTCCTACAGTCTGAACTATTACGGCACGATCGGAGCCAACCGCGATGAATACGTGTTATTGAGAAAGGTGGACAAAGTAAATTGGGAATAAGATGAAGATCAAGACACAAATAGCAATGGTCCTCAATCTGGACAAGTGCATCGGCTGCCACACCTGCTCGGTGACGTGCAAGAACGTGTGGACGTCGCGCAAGGGCATGGAATATGCCTGGTGGAACAATGTGGAGACCAAGCCCGGACCGGGTTATCCCAAGACGTGGGAAGACCAGCAGAAATATCGCGGCGGCTGGGTGAAGACCAAGAGTGGCCGCACCGAGCTGCGCCTCGGCAACCGCCCCAAGGTGGTGTCGCAGCTGTTCTCCAACCCCTATCTGCCACAAGTCAGCGACTACTATGAGCTCTTCACGTTCGATTTCTCGTCGCTGAAGGGTAAGCGGCGGTTGAAGACTCCGCCCTCGGCACGCCCCTTCTCGATGATTACGGGCAAGCCGATGGACAAGATCAAGGACGGTCCCAACTGGGAGGACGACCTTGCCGGAACCTTCGACCAGCGCAAGAGCGACCCGAACCTGAAGGACATCAACACCACGGGCTTCGAGGAGTTTGAGCGCACGTTTATGTTCTACGTGCCCCGCCTCTGCGAGCACTGCCTGCATCCGGCCTGCATCCCGAGTTGTCCCTCCGGTGCCATCTATAAGCGCAAGGACGGCGTAGTGCTCATCAACCAGGATCGTTGCCGCGGCTGGCGACAGTGCATTTCGGCCTGTCCCTACAAGAAGATCTATTTCAACCATCAGCGCATGAAGAGCGAGAAGTGCGTCTTCTGCTATCCGCGCATCGAGGACGGACAGCCCACGGTGTGCAGTGAGACCTGCGTGGGCCGCATGCGCTATCTTGGCGTCATACTCTACGACGCCGAGAAGATTGACGAATATGCCGCAGCCGACGAACGTGAACTGGTGAGCCGTCAGCGCGAGATGATTCTAGACCCCAACGCCCCTGGGGTGATAGCCGAGGCCGAGCGACAGGGCATCAGCCACAACTACATTCTGGCTGCGCAGAAGAGTCCTGCTTATAAACTGATGAAGGAGTGGGCCATTGCCTTCCCCTTGCATCCCGAGTATCGCACGCTGCCCATGGTGTGGTATGTGCCCGCCATGAGTCCGAAGAAGGAAGAGTTGGCCCCGAAGGAGCAAAGCGGTGAGCCCACGGCCGACAGCAGCGAGATGGACTACTTTGCCAAGGTCGACGAGATGCGCATTCCCGCACAGTACTTTGCCAACCTGCTCTCAGCCGGTGACCCGCAGCCCATCCGCGAGGCGTTGGCCAAGCTTGTTGCCCTGCGCGAGTATATGCGGCGGAAGACCGTCGAGGGCTTGGAGCAGCCTGCAGTGCCAGAGAGTCTGGGACTCACGGCCAGCCAGTATGACGACATGTATCGCCTGCTTGCCATCGCCAACTACGAGGACCGTTTCGTCATCCCGTCATCGCCCAAACAGGAGGGCAGCCATCACTTCGATGAGCGCGCCGGCCTTGGTTTCGACGATGAGGAGGAGAGTTTCGTGGAAGGCTGCAAGCGCAGGAATCTCTTTGGCGGTTTGTAAAAAGGACGGTAAGACGATGATTCAGACTTACAACATCCTGTCCCTGCTGCTCGACTATCCCACGGCCGAACTGTGGGACAGCCGCAGCGAGGCCGTGCCCGCCCTCCAGGCCGAGGGCATTCTCAGCCGGGAGGCGCTCGGCCGCGTGAGGACCTTCCTCGACTATGTAGCGTCGTTTGCCGACCTGCGCAGTTGGCAGGCAGCCTACAGCGACCTCTTCGACACAGCATCCAAGACCAACCTCTATCTCTTCGACATGGTCTATGGCGCCAGCCGCGACCGTGGTCGGGCCATGGTCGACCTGAAAGAAGAGTATCTCAGGGCGGGGCTCATGCCCGCCGAGGACGAACTGCCCGACTATCTGCCGATGTATCTGCAGTATGTCGCCAATATGGACAGCAGGGCCGAGGCTCGGGCTGCCATCGACGACATACGTGGCGTGCTCATGAAAATGGATGAGCGTTACAGTAAGGAGCAGCATCCCTACGAGCCGCTCATCGCTCTCTTGAAGGAATCATAAATCAACATTGCTATGCACACTTTCCTATTTCAATATCTCCCCTACATGGCCGGCGCGCTCTTCGTCTGCGGCGTGACCTATCGCATCGCGGCACAGGGCAAGACCGTCCAGGCCTATTCCACCCAGTTCCTGAGCAACGACCGCTTGCTCAAGTGGGGAAGCAATTTCTTCCACGTGGGTATCATCCTCGTGTTCTTCGGTCATATCTTCGGGCTCCTCGCTCCCGAGTGGGCCTATGACTGGCTGATCACCAACGAGCAGAAGCGCCAGCTGGCTATCCTCATGGGCAGCGGGGCCGGGCTCATCACGTTTTTTGGCATCTGCATGCTGACGCTGCGGCGCTTCGCCAATAGAGCCGTCGTGGCCAACAGCCATTTCGGCGACTATCTTTTCGTGATTCTCATCTTTCTCCAGATTGTCACCGGACTGATGGGAACCGTGGAGACCGTCAACCATGACCTCGAACATTATATGAACCTCGACCGCTGGGCGCAGGGTCTCTTCACGTTCCTGCCCGATTCGGCCGACTTCATCGTCGATGCCTCGTTGCCCCACAAGATTCATATCCTCTTGGGCTTCCTGCTCGTCATCATCTTCCCCTTCACCAAGCTGATGCACATGACGGCCCTGCCCGTGAGATATCTCATCGACTACGCTCAGGGACTGACCCGAAGAAAGTAAATCAATATCGTTTCAATATTTAATATCTCTATCGTCCGCTCCTCAGCCCAAAGGTCTGACTATTTTCCAATTGATGCCGGGGCTTCCCTCCCTGCGTAGGGAGGGAGAGGGGAGTGGGTCTTTATGTATGTTTTCTGTTTTATTATTGTCCTCGCTCCTTAGTGCTCAGCCGCTCACCGATTCTGTCAAGGTCTTTCACCTTGGCGAGGTGACCGTCTTTGAGCATCAGCGTAATTTCAAGACGAATCAGATCAGCGCCGACTTCATCAAGTCGGCCGACATTCAACGTGTCTCCGAGGCTCTCAACTGGGTGCCTGGACTCATCGTGCAGGAGACCGGCGTGCGCAGCGAGGCCGGATTCATGCTCCGTGGCTTCAGCAGCAATGATGTCCCCATCTATATCGATGGCGTGCCGATGACGGCGCCCTACGACGGAACGGTGGACCTCTATCGTCTCCCGGCCGGTATGCTCAGCAAAATCGATGTCAGCAAGTCGGCCAGCTCGCTCCTCTTGGGCGGCAACACCATGGGACCGTCTGTCAACCTCATCTCCCGACAGCCCCAGAAGCCTCTGGAGGTGCATTTCGACGTGAACACGCTCTGGCACAGCAATCTGAACGTCGGCGGACGCTGGAACAAGTGGTTCGCTCAGGCAGACTTAAGCTATGCCAACGTGGGCAACTTCCGACTTCCGCACAGCTATCCTACCGACTCAAAATATCTCGACGGACACAAGCGGCTCAACTCCAAGTCGCGCGACTTCGGCCTCAACGCCAAGGTGGGCTACGTGCCCAATGCCACCGATGAGTATGTCGTTGGCTACACCCTCGTACGAGCCAAGAAACACATTCCGCCATACCTGGGAGAGAACGGCAAGGCACAGTTCCGCATCTATCCCGATTGGGACAAAGACGAGGTCTACTTCCATTCCAGAACTCAGCTGACGCCAGTGCTCACGCTGAAGAGCCGACTCTGGTACGACACTTTCAAGAACACGCTCGACTCCTACGACGATTTCACTTATTCTACGCAGAAGGGCAAGCAGGGCTGGACCAGCATCTACAGCGACTATGCCTTGGGTGCCCATGTCGACCTTGACTGGGCAACCTCAGGTAGCAACAACTTGAAGTTTGGAGCTAACTATAAATACGACATGCACCGCTCGCACAACGAGGGTGAGCCCGTGGCCCATATCAGCGAGGGCATCTACTCGTTTGTCGTGGAGGATGAGGCCCGCATCAACCCTCAGATGTCCGCCACGGCGTCTTTGGGATGGTTTGCCCGTCAGGGCTATAAGGTGGAGGAGTATAACAAGAAGAGCGGCATCACGGAGATGCCTAACTCCCACGATGGTAACCTCAATGCTCTTGCAGCCTTTGACTATCATCCCTCGGCCGACCAGCATTTCCGCTTCACGGTGGGCCGCTCCTCGCTCTACGCCCGCATGAAGGACCGGTATTCCTACAAGTTGGGTAAGGCCATTCCAAATCCTGATCTGGGTACGCAGAATGCCGTCAACCTCGATGCAGCCTACGAGGGACGCTGGAAGAATCTCAGTTGGGAGGTCGGCGCGTTCTACAACTTCATCAACGACATCATCCAGGAGGTGACGGGGGTCGACGAGAGCGATCCGAAGATTTATCAGTTGCAAAACCGTGGAAAGGCTCAGTATCGTGGCTTCGAGGTCGGCGCCGGCTATCAGTTGTCATGGCTGACGGCCAATGCCAACTATAGCTACATCAATCAGAAGAACATGGACAACAAGGACCTGAAGTTCCTCAACAGTCCGCAGAGTAAGTTCACGGCCTTCCTGGAGCTGCGTCCCATTTGGCAGTTGCGTCTGCAGGGCCGTCTACTCGCCCAGAACAAGGCTTATTCCTCTTCCGACGGCAGCACCTCTACGGCAGGCTTCGCCACCATCGACCTCAGTCTGGCCCGTAAGGTGTGGAAGACCGATCTGAAGGTGGGCGTGCTCAACGTTGCTGACCGTGTCTACGAGTATACCGAGGGATTTCCCATGCGTGGCCGCACGTGGTACGCCAGCGTGTCGTTCGATCTGTTTTAAGTTCTTAAGTCTATGAGTTCTTAAGTTCTTGAGCTCTTAATTACCTTTGCTCGTAAGTGCATAAAATCATATTAAGAGCTCAAAGACGAAAGAACTCAAAAACTCATCAACTCACAAACTCATCAACTCAAAAACTCATCAACTCAAAAACTCATCAACTCAAAAAACTTAAGAACTCAATGAAAATAGCCATTTTCACCGGATCGCGTGGGGCAGGTAAGTCCACGCGCTTCATCCACGAATACCGTAACCGTGGCAATGGCCTTTGCTTCTTCTCGCTGAAGAGACGGGGCGCCGATGGCAAAGTGTGTGCCTACGACCTCGTGCTTTATCCCAAAGGGGAGACGCTGCCTTTCTTTGAGAAGGATCCCGAGGTTGACATGGAGACAGCCTCAAAAGAGCAGCTGGCCGTGAAGGATCTCACGGGCGAGATGATGCACAGCTGCAGCTATTTCGTCCACAAGTCGGCCTTCGACAAGGCTCTGCTATATTATAAGGAGCATCCCGAGGCCAAGGAGATTTGGATCGACGAGATTGGGCGCATTGAGATTGCCGGACAAGGTTTCCGCGAACTGCTCATGACGGCCCTGGCCGACGGTAAGGACGTCTTCTTCGTGGCGCGTAACAACTTCGTGCCCAAGCTTCTTCCCCTTCTGCCTGCCGATGCTGATATACAGACGATAGAGGTAGGTTGAACTAGGATGCCGATGAAGCCTTAATAAAACATTATTTCCCGTTGGTCAGTGACCGTAGGCTCGAGTAAGCAAATCATTGCTTGCGTAGCGGAAGAAAAAAACTATGTAGGATTATTCTATATTGGGACAAGTGAAAAAGTCCGTGGATAATTTTATAGGAAAATACTTCATTTCCAGCTCAAGGCTATCGCCTGCAGTCGGCGGGTGGAGGAACTGGT
>ONYS01000078.1 GCA_900322095.1 uncultured Prevotella sp. | reverse complement strand
ACTACAAAGATACAAATAAAATGTTAAATAGCCAAGCAAAAACGATATTATTTTCTGATTATCAGAACGTTACATTTATTCAGTGAACACTAATTATCATCATGGAAGACTCAATTTGAAGACAAGTGCTTTGAGAGGAACTTGTGCGACTCAAGCATGGCTTTCGGGTCAAGCGCCTTGTCGAGCTCATCTTTGGTCATCAGTTTGTTCTCCAACACGAGGTCATAAACCGAACGACCGGTCTCGTTGGCCTCCTTGGCGATCTTTGAACTGTTCTTGTAGCCAATGTAAGGATTCAGGGCCGTCACGATGCCGATGGAGTTCTTCACCATCTCGTAGCAACGCTCCTTGTTGACGGTGATGCCCAGCACGCACTCCTCCGTGAGCGTGTTGATGGCATTGCTGAGCCACCACAGGCTCTCGAAGAGACACTCAGTGATGACAGGTTCCATCACGTTGAGTTCGAGCTGTCCGGCCTCGGCGGCAATCGTCACCGTGGCGTCATTGCCAATCACCTTGAAGCAAGTCTGATTGACCACCTCTGGAATGACGGGGTTCACCTTTCCAGGCATGATGCTTGATCCGGGAGCCTTCGGAGGAAGGTTGATCTCGTTCAGACCACAGCGAGGACCAGAAGCGAGCAGGCGCAGGTCGTTGCAAATCTTAGATATCTTCACGGCCAGGCGCTTCAGTGCGCCGGAATAGCTCACGTAGGCGCCGGTATCGGGAGTGGCCTCTACGAGGTTGGGCGAAGAAACGAAATTCTCACCCGTCAGCTTACTCAGGTTGGCAGCACAGAGTTTTGCGAAACCGGGAACGGCATTCAGACCGGTACCGATAGCCGTACCGCCCATGTTGATCTCATGAAGGAGCTTCACATTGCGGTCGAGGTTGAGAATTTCCTCCTCGAGGTTGTCGGCATAAGCGTTGAATTCCTGACCGAAAGTCATCGGCACGGCGTCCTGCAGCTGAGTGCGGCCCATCTTGATGGCGTCGCGGTATTCATCGGCCTTATAGCGAAAAGCGGAGATGAGTCCCGTGAGCGAGCCGACGAGCGTCTTGTTCATACGGATGATGGCCAGGCGAATCGTGGTGGGATAGACGTCGTTGGTCGACTGTCCGCAGTTCACGTGGTCGTTGGGGTAGCAATATTGGTATTCGCCCTTCTTGTGGCCCATAATCTCGAGGGCACGATTGGCGATCACCTCGTTGGCATTCATATTCACGGAGGTTCCTGCTCCGCCCTGCATCATGTCTACAGGGAAATTCTCATGGAACTTGCCATCGATAATCTCGCGGCAGGCCTGAGAGATGGCACCGGCCACCTCATCGTTGATTGTGCCCAGGGCGTGGTTGGTCTGTACGGCAGCCAGCTTCACATAGGCGATGGCGATGACATAGTCGGGATAGTCACACATCTTCTTGCGCGAGATATGATAGTTGTTAAGTGCACGTTGTGTCTGCACGCCATAATATGCGTCTGCAGGTACCTTGAGCTCACCTAATAGATCAGACTCAATTCTGAATTTTTCTTCTGCCATGATCGTTGATTGTTTAATTCTAGTTATTTTGTTTTCGGTTGCAAAGATAGTGTTTTTTATCGTCAGGTGATTTACAAAAAGTTGACGATGATTTGTAAAAAACGAAACAAGAGGGATGAAAGAACAACCACTTTCCTCTCAAGACCTATCAGACCCATCAGACCTATCAGACCCATCAGACCTATCAGACCCATCAGACCTATCAGAACCACCCCTAACCCCTCCCTACAGAGGGAGGGGAACAAACATCAGAAGAAAGAGCTCCACCCCTACCTCTCCCTACGGAAGGAGGGAAACTGTTGGCATCTGCAGGCCAGCCCAGTATGGGCTGACTCTCGGTAACCCCAGTCAAGCGACGATAGGAGCACAGACTGGGGATAACGATAAGTCTCTCTCACTGGACTCAGTGCCCCGAAGGCGGCACACCAGCACGTAGTGCGCAAATGGCTCTTAGGAGGGCCGTCATTCCTGACGGCCAAGAAAGAACTACTGCCCCTGACCCACATGAAATAGGCCACAAACCATTGGTTCGTGGCCTATTTATACTTTTTCGCGTGGCGTCAGCTCATGGGGGTGAGATTACCACACCACAAGCGGGTCGGGCTGAAGCCGCAAGTTACTTCTTCAGAACATATTGCTTAGCCAACTCACCCTCGGGTTCATTACCCAATGAGTCGGTCAACACCACTGACTGTGCATCCTTAATCTTGTAGTAAGTCAGTTCACCGGAAGAAGGAGTGACGAGTTCCAGAAGTTTTCCAGGCTTCATGTGATAGACACCACTGGTAACAAACTGCCCATTCTTCTTCCCGATATAATCGCTCGACAGGCTATAGGTACTGTCGGAAGATATCGTGAGCACAGTCTTGATTCCCTCACAGTCGGCAGCAGGCAGCGTGCCACGATACGTGCCGCAGTAAGAGGTGTCGGCCACAGCAGAATCTGTTGCAGCAGAGTCAGCTGCAGCCACTTGGGTAGAATCGGTAGAATTGGTTGCCGTCTGAGGATTCTTTCCTCCACAGGCAGCCAAGAGCAGCACGGCTCCCAGGATCATTAATTTTTTCATAAACTAAGAGTATTGAGTATTGGTAAGTATCATTTTACAGTCGATGAATGACGCTGCTGTCGAAAGAACTGGTGTCAGCAACGCCCGTATACATCATCATCTCGGAGAGCTGCTGGTTCATCTGCGTGACTTTCTTCACCACTCCTTCCCTGCCCTCCTTGAGCAGCGGCGACAGGATGCCACGTCCCACAGCCACAGCGTCGGCACCAAGGGCCAAAGCTTTGTAGGCGTCGTAACCCGTGTCGATGCCACAATCACAGAGGATGGTCATGCCCGTTCCCGACAAAGCCTTCTTCAAGTCGTTGAGTATCGAGGTTGGCGGGATGCCAAAGGGAATGCGGCCATGGTGATGGGAGACAACGATGGCCTGGCATCCGGC
Organism: uncultured Prevotella sp.; assembly: GCA_900322095.1. GTDB lineage: Bacteria > Bacteroidota > Bacteroidia > Bacteroidales > Bacteroidaceae > Prevotella. The sequence continues at coordinate 10,658 of ONYS01000078.1, read as the reverse complement.
TTTGAGCGCCTTGAGGGCATCGCTGACGGAGAGCACTCCCTTGGCAACAAATGGCAGATGCGTGGCCGACACATATCGATGCAAATCTTCCTCTCGGATTGGACCGAGGGGCAGACCGTCAACCACATCGTAGTGGCCGTCCTTGCCGGCGATATGGTCGACATCGATTCCGACAGCCACTGCACCATGAGCCTCAGCAAAAGCTATCTGACTGAGGATGAGGTCGTGGTCGGCAAAAGGTTTGATGATGCGCACCGTGGGTACACCCACCTCCGCGATGGCGGCATATTCCTCGTCGGGCTCCATGCCTACCCAGTTGAGCAGCTGCATCTCTTTGGCAGCCTCGGCATATTCTATCATGGGGTTGCGGCCGTCCTTGCCCACCTTATTCAAGTGGGAGAACGCCGGCATCATGATGGGCGAACTGAAAGTATGTCCAAACAATTGTGTTTCCAACCGTGGCTCCACGGAATCGACGACTCTCATCTCCACCATCAGACTGTCGAGATAACGGCGGTTGATGACGTTGGCATCGTCGGCCTTTCCGCTGGTGACGGGTATCAGTCCAGCAGGACCCGGCCATGGACTATTGATTTTTTGTTCCATATAAATAATCAGTTTTATCGAGGCGCAAATGTACGAAAAGAAATTGAGAGTATCTATGTATACTCAACAAAAAATCTTTAATAAGGCAAAATATCCATGCAGAACAGTCCATACAGGATTCGGACAGGCACCGCACCCTACACCACATCACCAAACGGTATGTTATTAACGCGAATGCCATGAATGGCCCACTAACCAAAGAGCACTGACCAAGGGGAAATCATGTATCCTCTGATTGGCGTTCCCCTCCCTTCGGAGGGAGGGGTTAGGGGTGGGTCTTCTTTAGTATTCCTCAAAATACTTCTGTATCTGCTGCCAGTCGCGCGTCTTCGTCAGAGCGAGCATGAGCAGGACACGGGCCTTCTGAGGATTAAGCGTCAGGGCAGCAATAAAATGATATTTGCTGTCGTCCACCTCGCCATTGAGGCACGTCGGCCCCATCGGGCACCGGCTTGAGCGCACGATGTTGATGCCCTTGGAACGCGCCTTGAGCGCCAAGTCGAACACATCCTTATAGAAGTTGCCGTCGCCAACGCCTGCCAATACGATTCCATCGTAGTTGGCATCGACGAAAGCCTGCATAGGCAGTGGCGAACAGTTGGCATAACCATAGACGATGCCCACCTTGGGCAACTCGCTGAGACTGTCGACGCGGAACTCACTCTGCTTGGTGTGGCGATTGGCGATGGTGCGGCTATAGAAGGCTTTTCCATTATAGACATAACCCACCTTACCGTAGTTGGCGGCCTGGAAGGTAGCCACGTCGGTGGTGTGCATCTTCGTCACCTCCTTGGCATCAAGCAGCATATTGTTCATGCAGCACATCACGCCACGTCCCTTCGATTCCGGACTCGCCGCAGCCACCACTCCGGCATAGAGATTCGCCGGGCCGTCGGCACTGATAGCCGTCGAGGGACGCATGGCACCAACAAGAATCACGGGCTTGTCGCTGTCTACAGTGAGGTTGAGAAAATAGGCCGTCTCTTCCATCGTATCCGATCCATGGGTGACAACGACCCCATCGTAGCCCTCGTGGTTGAGCAGCTGATTGATGCGCTTGGCCAGCCTGAGCCACACCTGGTCGTTCATGTCCTGCGAACCGATATTGCAGAGCTGCTCGCCGCTCACGTCGGCAACGTCGAGAATCTGTGGCACAGCCTGAATCAGCGTCTCCACACCCACCTGACCGGCGCTATAGGCCGAATTGGTTGACGAAGCACTCACTCCAGCTATTGTTCCGCCCGTGGCGATGATTCTGACTTTGGGCTTCGCCAAACTGTTGACGCTTACGACGAAAGACAATATAAGCAGCAGATAAATTTTCTTGATCTTCATGAGGATGTATTTCTTATTTATAACGATTTGTTTCTTTGATATGCGGTTCTTTTCTATCTACGATAAATATCGCTATCGCGCCAGCCAATTATGAATTATGAATTGTTATCGCGCCAGCCCAATTATGAATTATGAATTAAGAATTAACACCAAAAGGTATCCCACTCCGATAGAGACGATGGTCGTCACGAAGCCTGGCAACTGGAAGGAATGATTGACGACGTATTTTCCCACATGCGTGGTTCCCGTCCGGTCGAACTCCACAGCCGCCACCTCCGTAGGATAGTTGGGCAGGAAGAAGTAGCCGTTGACCGCCGGAAACATAGCCACGAGCAGCATGGGGTTGATGCCCAGCGCTATGCCCACGGGATAGAGCGTCGCCACGGTGGCAGCCTGCGAGAAGAGCATGATGCTCATCACGAACAGGGCGATGGCAAAGAGAAAGGGCGCCGTGGCCACCATTCCCGACAGGGCACGATTGATCACCTCCTCGTTGCCGCAGTAGAAGGTGGAGCCCATCCACGCAACACCGAAGATAGCGATGACAGCATTCATACCTGCCTTGAAGATATTCCCCTTGGTCAGCTCGGTCACTTTCGTCTTGCCGACGAGCAGTATCAGGATGGCATCACTCATCATCACCATCTCGATGGTCTCGCTCATCGTTACGCCTTCGGGACGCAGGGAAGGAATAAAACCGAAAAGGATGACGAGCAGCACGCCGAAGAAGAATGCCCACACGGCACGACGGGCCCGAGGATTGGGCGTCTCCTCAGCCGCCTCCATGGCTTTGGCATCCTCGTTGGGATGGATGAGACCTTCCCTGACGCGGCGCTGATATTCGGGATCGTCAACGAGTTCCTTGCCCACGTGGTTTTCGATGAAGGCCGCTACGATGATGGCTATCAGACTGGCCGGCAAGCAAACGCTGATGATCGTTCCGAGACTGATGCCTTGTCCGCCAAGCAAGTCGGTAGACACCATGGCTGCCATGGCCGCCGACACGGGACTGCTGGTGATGCCCAGCGAAGCCGCAATCACCGACAGGCTCATCGGGCGCTCCGGCCGGATCCTGTTGGCCTGGGCAATCTCGCTGATAATGGGCAGCAGACTGTAGCACGTATGGGCCGTACCGGCAAACACGCAGAAGGCAAAGCAGCACAGCGGACCGTAGTAGGTGATGTGGCTGGGATGGCGACGCAGGAACCTGGCCGCGCAACCCACGAGATATTCCAGACCGCCAGTGGCCTGCAGGGCAGCCGAGGCCGTGATGACGGCAAGGATGATGAGCATCACGTCGATGGGGGCCTTGCCGGGCGACAGACCGAAAAGGTACACCAGAATGAAAGTTCCCAGCATTCCGTAGATGCCCAGACCCACACCGCCAACGCGCACTCCTATATAAATGAACAGCAGTACGATGGCCAGTTCGATAAAAATGAGTAACATTGTCATAGCTCTAAATAAGGTTTAGACTCATATTCACTGCAAATTTAGCGCTTTATTGGCGAAGTCATCTAAAAACGTTGATGTTTTTTTGTAGATATGCAAACTAATGGTTAATTTTGCCCAACTACTAAAAGGACAATGGACAGAATGACAAAACGTGGAAACCTAAGTTTGCCTCAGTTGGCTGAGCGATATCACATACGCAGCATCTTCGGTGGCAGCATCGCCTACTATTCGTCGGCAGAGGGCGGGGAGCGCGACCTGCGTGCCGTCTCCAACAGCATCTGCTGCCATGAGTTTCATCTCATCCATCGCGGAGAGGCCAGCGTTGCCATTGGCGGTGAGGATATAGCCCTGCGCCGGGGCGACCTGCTTCTCGTCCACCCTTTCCAGCCTGTCGACTGCCACTTCCCTCCCACCGTGGAGAGCGAAGGCCTGCTGCTCGACGACGAGGTCTATCAACGTCAGCTCCAGCTTGGAGGCAGCGATGTCTCCATTCACAATCTGGGCAATCCTTCTCCCTACCTCTTCCATCTCGACGAGGAACAGTTGGCCGGGCTTGGTGGCATCCTCCAGCAGATCAAGCACACAATCGACTACACCCATATCTATAAGGAGGAGATGCTTCTCTCCCTCGTCCACGTCTGCCTGCTCTTTATCAGCGAGTTGCCTTTCGACCGCCGTCTGGCCACTCCCGACTTCCGTCACAAGCAGAACATCCTTCAGATCTTCTTTGCCCTCGCCCGCAAGTATTTCCACAGCGAGCGACAGATCAGTTTCTATTCCAACAAGCTGAACATCTCTTCGACCTATCTCAGCCGGGTGGTGCGCGAGCTGACGGGCAACAGCATCAACCACTATCTGAACAACCTCGCATTCGAAGAGGCCTGCACGCTGTTGCGGGCGTCAGACAAGAATATAGGCGAGGTGGCTCTAACCCTGCACTTCAACGACCAGAGCGCCTTCACCAATTTTTTCAAAGCCCATGCCGGCTGTACGCCCAGCGCCTATCAAATAAAGGTCAGGAGTTCTGCTAAAAGTTAGGAGTTCCGTCGAAAGAATAAAAAATATAGGCTTATCCATTGAATAAGCCTGCAGCATTACACGTATAGCGTGAACAAGGAACCGTGACTGCCCTCACCGTCATAATCTGCCGTCAATGGCATCTGAGAGCAGAAAGAGGAAAGAGTTTCATCGGACAGATGCTCGTCGAGTTCCAGATGGAAAGAGAAGGAGCCACGGTCGTAGTGCAGGTCCCAAAGGGAAAAGCCTACAGAGTTGACCGCAGCCGTTATTTCGTCCTGTATACGCCAAATATCCTCATACCTCATTATATTGGAATTACCTGCCTGCCAATAGGAATTCACAGATCTTTGATCTCAGATGCCGACAATCCAGTGAGCTCACTGATCAAAGCCGCATCCATGCCTTTGGCTTTCATTTTTCGGGCCATCTCCCTTTTCTCATTTGCCCGACCTTCCTCGCGGCCTTCTGCCCGACCTTCAGCCCGGCCTTCAGCCCGACCTTCAGCCCGACCTTCAGCCCGACCTTCAGCCCGACCTTCAGCCCGACCTTCCTCACGACCTTCCATTTTTGCAGTGTCCAGCACATCGTTCTGGACCATAATGTTGTCAATGTGCCGGTCGTAGGCCTGTCGCTCAGCCTTGCTCATCTTGAAGTATTGCAGTTTCTGACGCGCTTCTTGCAATCCTGGTGCAGTTGTGTCATCCTTGATATGTCCGCTCTTCAAGTAGTCGATCCATTCCTCAAGAGGCGTTTTCGCTACCTGATTGAACTCGTTGACGCGGATGATATAATATTCCGGGAAGATCTCCTCGGGTGTCTTGATGCGTATAATGCCATTTTCGCGTGTGTTGATTTTCAGCGTGTCTTTGGTATGCACGCCGACGAACGATGTAAGACCATGATAGAGATAGTCGGCTCCCTTACCTAAATCGAAGTAAAGAATGCTGATGGAATAGACTTTCTTCACCTCATCGTACTTGTCGCCTAGACTGATATGCTCAGTGATGGTCTTTGACACACCATAGAGCACACGCTCCAGATAATAGAGTTCGCGTGCTTGCTGTATCTCCACGATGATAATCTCGCCCTTGCTGTCGCGTGCCTTAATGTCCACACGGTTGAACTTATCATCGGCTTCCTCCTGATTGCTTTCGCTTTCCAGAATCTCGATGATATGAATGGGCTCATTGAGCAGCACTGTAATAAGTCCTTCCAAAACCCCAAAATTGGCTTTATCGCGCAGCATGCGTTTGGCCGCCCAGTCGAAGCGTATATATTTATTGTCGTCTTCCATTATTTCTCTTTTTTCCGCAAATATAAATAATTTTTTTGTTAATCGCAATAGTCTTGACGATTAAAAGATATTCTTCTGTTAAACAGGCATAAGAATGCGGATGTACGTATCAAAGATGAGTAAAAACCGATGCTCCGTGAAAATAACAGCATCGCTCACTTCTCAATTTGGGTTATTATTTGTAAATTTGCAATCCGGATGGAGTTCACGGATTGGATCATTTCTCTCAGCCGTGAAAGTTCCACCTTCCCAGAGCATTGCCGCAGACGGCTCACGGCCGATGGGCGGCAGTATCTACAAGAATCAAAACCGCAAATACTAACGCAACATGTCAAAGAAGAAAAAAAATTCCCTCTCCGATCTCAAGCTTACGCCCACGCAGACCAGAAAGATATATAATATCATCTCAGAGCTGGTCGGTGATAAAAAGATGCCAGAAATCGAAGACGAGAAGGAATATCCCTACGTGAAGGGGCATGCCACCTTGCTGGCTGATACCGAAGTGGCAGAGACCTATCATCTCTACATCTCACTGCTAAACAGCTCAGTGAAGATATTCCGCCGCATTACCGTACCCAGCAATATGAGACTGGAGCATTTGGCAAAGATCATCATTCTCGCCATGGGATGGAGCGGCGAACATCTTAGCATGTTCCAGGCTCAAGGCAAGTATTATGATTCCCATGAAAAAGATTACGACGATCCTGATTGGAGCAGTAGGACTATCGACTCAATGGCAGTGACCGTCCAAGACGTGCTTCGAAAGAAAGGACAGTCGATCAAATTTGAATACGACTTCGGTGACAGCTGGATGCATCAGGTCAGACTCTCATCCATCGAAGAGCATCCCTCCGATAATGTAACTGTCGACAGCGGCGCAGGCGGCTGCCCGCCTGAGGATATTGGCGGAGTCTGGGGCTACGAGGAAATGCTGGAGTGCGGAGAAATCACTCCCGAGAAATTCTCTCTTGCTGTAGCACGCTATGCAGTGGCCAACTACGTCAAGAGGGTTCGTTCCAAAGAACAGAAGTACGTCGAAGAGCCTACGAAGAAAGCAACCACTAAGCGCGCCCAAACCCTCCGGATACTCCCCTACCCCTTCTCCATCAGCACCATACGCCAGCTTCATCCCCGCACGCTGCAGCCCACGAACGTTGACAGCGACTATGCCAAATTTGCCAATGACATGGAGCGCGCGCTGCTGGAGTCGGATCTACCTGAGATGGTTCTCACGGCCAACGCATTGAAAGCCATCATCTCGCGCGTAGTGATGTACTTTGAGGACATCGTCGCCGACGCGGGTATGTGGCGGGCCTTCGTGAGGAAGAACCAGGAGCTCTACGGGCGCCCCTACCCCTTCTATGAGTCTGAAGGCGAGCTCTATGTGGATGAGCCCGACATCAACGCCGTCAGGCTGCTCGTCTGGGATGCCTTCCGCGACTTCCTTGGCTACGATAGAGTGATCAACCCCGAGAACCAAGTCGTCAACGAGATAGCCAAGATGCTGTACGACATGCTTGAGAGCGAATTTGAGAAGATTCCCATCAATGAGGCAATGGCCAATTATTTCCGCAAGGCCACATTCGCCAACGACTTCTATGAGACGTGCAATGTACTGAAGTGGATATTCTTCGACTGCTATCTTACCTCCGACGCACGGGCTGATGATATCGTGGAAGAAATAAAGACGAAATATACCTGTGTCATGAAGGACGAGGATGCCTACCTTCAGGCCGAGTGCAGCACCCCGATGTTTACCCAGGTGGGAATGCTCGCCCTGCTGCCAAAAGAATGGCTGGCTATGTTTGTCGGCGAGGTGGGCAGCAAAGAGGTGGCTCAGAAAATAGCCGATATCGAGGCGACGATTCCGGTAGAAATAATGCGCATGACAAGCTACGACAAGCACTCCATCAGTTTTGAGACCCCCGAAGACAAGAAGATAGTGATAGAGCGCGGCCCTTCATACAACATCTCAGACAGCAAGCTCAAAAAATATAGCGGGGCCATAGGGGCCTATGCCAAATACGACGGCAAGTGGTATCCAAACGGCAAAGAACTGTGGGGCGACATCAATCAGATTTTTGAGGAGCACAAGCAAGGATTACAGGAAGAAGAAGGGCTTACCCAGCAACAATACGACCACCTGATGGAATCGTCGGGCGGAAGTCCGCTGCTCTATTTCAAGGATGCTCGAAAATTGAAAGCATTCCTCAAGAAAGAGTTCAATGCGGATGAAGTGAAAAAAGCACTCTCAGATATCGCCCTTAATGCGGAAGATATAGCCATGTTCGCGCCCGGTCCCGACAAGCCTATCAATATCATGCCGGATGTGGCAGCCTACATCTGCGATCCACGCAATCCCTATTACGACCAAAGGGAAGCTAAGAAGTACGCTCTGAACATCGTCGCAAGCAGAAATAGCGTACCAGGTGTCGCGGCCCGCTACCTGATCAGTCACAAAATGCTGCCCGACGCTGCCATCAATTCCACCAAGGGCATCGAATACGGCCAGAAGCAACTGCAGGACAACATGGACTTCTTTGCCCGTGCCTACCGCAGGGAGATGTATTAAAGAGAACCACTCACAGCCGCAAGACCATTCTATCGCCCTCTTCCGAATATCATTATGATATACACTCCGATGTTCGCTCCCCTCCCTCCGTAGGGAGGGGACGGGGGTGGGTCTTGCTTTCTTTCTTGGCCGTCAGGAATGACGGCCCTCCTATGGCCCTCCTACGGCATCATTCGGATTTTAACATTCAGCTCGCGGGATGACGAATATCGCCGCGACAGAAATTATGAATTATGAAATTATGAATTATGAATTGACATCGCATTAGGCTGAAATCGGGGGCGGGCCGGCGAAAGGACGAAAGCCGAAAATCGATAAAACACTGAAATTCAACCGATTGCAAAAAAACCAAGCGTTACAGCGTTAACAAAGTATAATACACAGCTTGGATGAGAGTGAATATTTGGATTCGGACGACGAATTTATTATCTTTGTAGTTGTAAAGAAAAACGAGGCGACTTGATACTTTCTTGATCCTCTCTACTATGGTCTACCACCTTGAAAATTAAGGATCAACCTTCTCCTTGATGCAGAGCTGCCTGGAAGCTCAGACTGGCGGTCAATCCTTATAAAAGCCAAAGGCGCATCCTGGCCTTATAGGTGAACTAAAATAATAAAAATACGTCAAGCTTAAACTTTCTGAAGAGCATGGTGCAAATTAACAATTCATTGAGTCTATACATCCCGTCAATAACTGTGCCCCCCTGCACCCTTCGGAGTTGGTAGGAGCGGCGGCAGGAATGCCGCCCCTCCTACGAGCACTAATTTGAATTATTCCCAAAGGCTTTCGGAGGCTTTGCCTCTTCCCCAGGGATCTTGCTCATTCCAGGGATCGTCGTCGACAATGAACTCGTCAGATTTTCCATCGGCCCAAGGAGATTGCGTTCCTGCCAACAACTCGGGAATCTCTCTTGCACGTACCATGTCGGTGGTGGGGATGATATATTGCTTTTTCATAACAACTTTCTTTTAGCGGATGATTACTTTCTTTCCATTCACGATGTAGAGTCCTGAGGGCAGAGCCACTGTCGACCGCTGTCCGCTCTCCACTTGTGCTCGCCATACGAGGACTCCAGAGGCGGCGACGATGCTGACGGGCATGGCGCGCGAGGCGGTCAGGGTCAGACTGCCCTTGCTGGTCTCGATGCTCAGGCCACTGTCGCTGAAGGCTGGCTGAGCGTGGATGGCGGTGGGCTCATCGAAGGAGACTTCGAATCCAGCCATGTCCTTGGCACCATTGCTCACCTTGTAGTCGTAGTAGCTGCGGAAGGGCAATATGTAGACGTGGTCGTATTTCTCGGAGAGATTCTTGGAATTGTAGAACTTGCCCTGGGCGAAATAGTACCATCGTTAATACTGCCTGTGGCTGTCTCACCGCTGAAGGTGTAATCTGCATTCATATCGCCAGGTGTTGCGTAGACATCGGAACCATACTGAAGGATTTCGAAGGAGGTGTTCTCGTCGGAGGAAGCCTTCTCCACAATCACCATATAAGGCTTGTTGGGAGTTGTCCTCGGAGCAGTGACAGGCTCGAAATGTGCCGTGCCCCAGAAGTCCTTTCCTACGGATCCCTGCTCGCTGTCGGCCGAGAGACAGTTGTTGGCCATCATCTGATGCATCTTGAAGCTGCACATGTTGTTGGTGTGTACGCCATCGCTCAGTTCTATGGAGAAGGGAAGTACGAGCGTGGCCAGTGTGGCCTTGCCGTTGAGGTCGTTCGTAATCTTGCGCGAGTAGGCGGCGTAGTTCTCGGCCGGCACAGTGATCTTATAGGGCGAATAGAACGGCTGCTTGTCGGTGATAACAATGTTCTTGCAGGCACGGAAGTCACCGCTCTTGGTCTTCGATACGTAGTTGTCCTCATTATATACAGTGCGCTCGGGGAAGAAGATGAGGCAGTTGGGATTGAGCCTGGCCTTCATGGCAGCCATATTCTCCTTGCTCTCCACCAAGACGGAGTAGAGGTCGGTGTAGTCGAGATAGAGCACCTGGTCGGCCGTGAAGATTTCTCTGGTCTCAGCGTCTTTCAAGGCCTGCACCATCATGCTCACGGAGAGGAAGGCCTGCTCGCTGGGTATCTGATGTGCTTTATCACCAGCGTATCCTTTCTCGTAGGCTTCGAAGACTCCGCCATACATAGGCTTTGTCTGCTGACCGTCGTAGAAGGTGGTCTCATAGAGTTTCTTCGTTCTGCAATAGGCTTCGTATTCCTTCACCTGCAGGTCGACCTTCATGAGGTAGAAGGCATAGTAGCGATGCTCCGTGGCCGTGGTGGGCGCGATGTTGTAGCGTGTCTCGTCACCAGTGAAGAGGTAGCAGTCCTTGGTGTCGGTGTTGACGGCCAACTCAATGTCTTTCGTGAAGGTACCCTGCTTG
>ONYS01000085.1 GCA_900322095.1 uncultured Prevotella sp. | reverse complement strand
TAGCGTGGGACACCCAAATTTGCAAATTTTCAGAGGCTTATTTGCTGATTTCTAGGCAATTAACTTTTTGCCCCCAAAAAAGTGACGAAAACAGGAAAACGGTCGCCCGCACAATGCTGTGCGGGCGACCGTTTTTTATTGGGGTTATCGGACTTTTCGGATTTTTCCGACTAATCCGACTAGTCCGACTAATCTGACTGGTCCGACTAATCTGACTGGTCCGACTAATCTGACTGGTCCGACTAATCTGACTGGTCTGACTAATCCGACTGGTCTGACTGGTCCGACTGGTCCGACTAGTCCGACTGGTCCGAAAAGTCCGACCAGTCGGAAAGGTCAGAAATCTCTATTATAGGTTGCAGAGTTCTACCACCTTGTCGACTGCGGCAGAGAGTCCGTCGGGATTCTTGCCACCAGCCTGTGCGTAGTGGGGCTGACCACCGCCACCGCCCTTGATGAGCTTGGCGGCCTCGCGAACAATCTTGCCGGCGTTGAGCGAATGGCTCTTCACCATGTCGTCGCTGAACATCACACTCAGCATTGGCTTGTTCTCGTACACCGAACCTACTACGCAGACGAGGTTCTCGGGAACGGCCTGACGAATCTTGAACACGAGGTCCTTGGCCATCTCCGGACCGATGGGCACTACGGCTTTCACCACGGTGATGCCGTTGATGGTCTTGGCATCTTGCAGCAGACGCTGCTTGGTGCGCTCCACAGCCTGCGACTGGAAGGCCTCGATCTGCTTGCGCATGCTGTCGTGCTCACCGATATATTTCAGCAAGGTAGCCTTGAGATCCTTGGAGTTGTTGAACAGCTCGCGCACTTCCTTCATCGTGTCTTCGAGGTTGTAGATCACGTCCTCGCAGGCCTTGCCTGTGAGTGCTTCGATACGGCGCACGCCAGCAGCGACGCTGCTCTCAGCGATGATCTTGAAGAAGCCGATGTGGCCCGTGCTCTTGACATGGATACCGCCGCAGAACTCGCAGCTTGGTCCGAAGCGTACCACACGTACCTTGTCGCCGTATTTCTCGCCAAAGAGGGCAATGGCGCCGAGCTCCTTGGCTTCCTCGATAGGCGTATCGCGGAATTCCTCCAATGGCAGGTCCTGACGGATCATGGAGTTGACGAGGCGTTCCACCTTGCGCAGTTCCTCATCGGTCACCTTCTGGAAGTGGCTGAAGTCGAAACGCAGCGTGTTGGCGTCGACATACGATCCCTTCTGCTCCACATGGTCGCCGAGAACCTCTTTCAGTGCGTAGTCGAGCAGGTGGGTGGCGGTGTGGTTGGCAGCCGAACCCTCGCGCTTGTCGACGTCGACGCAGGCCATGAAGTCGGCCTCGGGATTCTTCGGCAGTTTGTTGACGATGTGTATGCTCTGGTTGTTCTCGCGCTTGGTGTCGACAATCTGCACGGTTTCATCTTCAGAGACGAGCACGCCGGTGTCGCCCACCTGACCGCCCATCTCGCCATAGAAGGGCGTGTTGTCGAGCACGAGCTCGTAGAAGGTATGCTTCTTCTGCTTCACCTCGCGATAGCGCAGGATGTGGCATTCGTATTCGGTATAGTCGTAGCCAACGAAGTTCTGCTCGCCCTGTCGGAGTTCGGTCCAGTCGCCGTTCTCCACGGTGGCAGCGTTGCGGGCACGCTCCTTCTGCTTCTTCATTTCCTCGTCGAAGCCCTTCACGTCAACGGTGTAGCCGTTCTCGCGGCAGATGAGTTCTGTGAGGTCGAGCGGGAATCCGTAGGTATCGAAAAGGCGGAAGGCTGACTCGCCGTCGAGCTGCGTCTTCTCGTGAGCGCGGAGCTCGTCCATGTCACCGTTGAGCAGGTTGATACCCTTCTCCAGAGTGCGGAGGAAGGAATCCTCCTCCTCTTTCATCACGCGGGAGATGAGTTCCTGCTGCTGCAGCAGTTCGGGATAAGCCTCGCCCATCTCCTGCACGAGCACGGGCATGAGTTTATACATGAAGGCGCTCTTCTGTCCGAGGAACGTGTAGGCATAGCGAACGGCACGGCGCAGGATGCGGCGGATGACGTAGCCGGCCTTGGCGTTGGAGGGCAGCTGACCGTCGGCGATAGAGAAGGCAACGGCGCGCAGGTGGTCGGCCACGACGCGCATGGCGATGTCGATCTTCTCCTGCTCGTTGGCACCCTCACCGTTGGAGCCTGTGGGCACGGTGTAGCCGTACTTCTTGCCCGAGAGGAGCTCTATCTCCTTGATGATGGGCTGGAAGATGTCGGTGTCGTAGTTGGAGTTCTTGCCCTGCAGCATGCGCACGAGGCGCTCGAAGCCCATGCCGGTATCGATGACGTGCATGGGCAGCGGCTCCAGTTCGCCGTCGGCCTTACGGTTGAACTGCATGAACACGATGTTCCAGATCTCAATCACCTGAGGATCGTCCTTGTTGACGAGTTCGCGTCCAGGCACTTTTGCCTTTTCCTCATCGGTACGTGAGTCTACATGGATCTCAGAGCAGGGACCGCAGGGACCCGTGTTGCCCATCTCCCAAAAGTTGTCGTGCTTGTTGCCGTTGATGATATGGTCGGCGGGCACGTGTTTGGCCCAGTATTTTGCGGCTTCGTCGTCGCGGGGAATGTTCTCCTCGGGGCTGCCTTCGAACACTGTCACGTAGAGGTCGGCAGGGTTGAGGTGAAGCACGTCGACGAGGTATTCCCAAGCGTAGTCGATGGCGCCTTCCTTGAAGTAGTCGCCAAAGCTCCAGTTGCCGAGCATTTCAAACATGGTGTGGTGGTAGGTGTCGTGTCCCACCTCTTCCAGGTCGTTGTGCTTACCGCTTACGCGCAGGCACTTCTGTGAGTCGGCGCGGCGGCGGGGCTCAGGATCCTTGGTACCGAGAATAATGTCTTTCCACTGGTTCATGCCCGCATTGGTGAACATGAGCGTGGGGTCGTCCTTGATAACCATCGGTGCGGATGGCACAATGACATGTCCTTTCGACTCGAAGAAGTTCTTGAATGAGTCGCGGATTTGGTTTGCTGTCATCATTGTTGTATCTTGTTATTTCGTATCCTAAAAAACTATCGTGCAAAGTTAATAAAAATGAATGAAAAGAAATCCTGATTTTTAAACATTAACGTTTAGCGGGTAGCGGGATAGTTAAGACCCACCCCCGCCCCTCCCTACGGAGAGGCTGTAACAAAACCTTCTGTTTAATGAGTAATGTCTTTAGCAAGCATAATGCAACTAAAAAAATCGAAGTACCTTTAACGGAAGCCAATTTTAGAGTTTTGTTACAGCCTCTACGGAGGGAGGGGAGAAACATCAGAGCGCAAACGTAGGAAGGCCGAAGGTAGGAGGGCCGTCATTCTTGACGGCCAAGAAAGAAGTTCGATAGAACATCAAAAGTAAATCGCTCGTCGTCAGGAATGACGACGCTCCTACAACTACGGAGAGAGCTCTATAATACTTTTGTGTCCTCTGCAATTGTTGAACAGCAGAGAAAATCAAGAGAAATGTTCCTAATTGGCTTCGGATGGATGTATTTGTAATGTCCTTTATATGGATAAAACAATATAATCAAAATGTTTGTTTTATCCTTTTTAATATTTGTTTTTACTATTGCTTGATTTATTTTACTCTTTTCTGCCTTAGTTTTCAGAATTTATTATCAACTTTGCAGAAGTAAAATGTGATATTTGTCGGTATTCTCATGTTCGTTGATAATTAGATAGATGAAATATGGAACAAAAAGATGTAAAAGTTCTCATGCCTGACACCCCTGCTCAGAAAGTGGCGGATTACAGCGATGATCAGATTTTGATCTTCGACAATATTAAGGCTGTGACAGATGCAAGTCCAGTGAGGGCGCAGATGAATTGTCTGCTCATTTGCGTAAGAGGGAAAATGACTCTGAATTTGAATGGCATGCACAATGAGTTGAAACAGAATGATATACTGCTGTTCCCTCCCGGCACAGCCATCACTGATGCCATGTTCTCATCCGACATCGAACTGAAGCTCGTCAGCATGACCAATGCCATGCTGATCAGCTTCCTGCGCGATAAGATGTCAATCTGGAACGAGATGATGTACATTCATAAGATGCACGTCATCAGCATGAATCCGGAGAAAATCAGCCTTTACATATCGTTCTACAATGTGCTGAAAGTCTGTATGGGCCAGACTAAGGAGGAACAGCCCTACAGGATGGAAGTGGTCAGGGCCTTGATGTGCGCCATCTGCTATGAGCTCTGCGGTTCGCTGAAACAAATGATTCCACAAGAGGACGATACGAAAAAGACCGTGCGCGGCTATTCCATCTTTCAGCGCTTTCTGGAACTCCTGAGTAAGACCCATCCCAAGCAGCGCACGGTGGAATACTATGCCCAGCAACTCTGCATCACTCCTAAATATCTCTCGGCCGTCTGCAAGAAGAATTCCGGAAAGACAGCCGGCGCATGGATTACGGAGCAGCTGCTCGAGGATATCCGCTATTACCTCTGCTCTACCGATTTGTCGATAAAGCAAATTGGCGCCGAACTCCATTTCCCGACGTCGTCGTTCTTTGGCAAATATGTGCGTGAGCATTTTGGCATGACTCCCTCGCAACTGAGGAAGACCGGAGCAAAAAAGATTGAAGTCCGTGCCAAGCGGTAGGATGCTTCGAGATGGCGCAGATGGACATTGTGGGGACATAGCGCTGCTAAAAACATTCAATTCTTTAGCATAGGTCGAAAAGTTTTCTTATCTTTGCCAAAACAAACAAGACAGAGCAATATATGGCACCGCTTACCGAAAAGAAAGTAAAACTCTATTATTCCATCAAGGAGGTGGCGCAGATGTTCGATATCAACGAGAGTACACTGCGCTTTTGGGAGACTGAATTTCCTCAGCTCAAGCCCCGCACGCAGGCCGGCACGAAGGTGCGGCAGTATACGGAGCAGGACATTGAGCAGGTGAGACTCATCTACAATCTGGTGAAGGTGCGCGGCTTCAAGCTTGCTGCGGCAAGAAAGATGCTTCAGGAAAACCGAAGTGGGGCAGAGAAGGCGTCGGAGGTGATCACCCGGCTCATGAATATCAAACAGCAGCTTCTCGATTTGCAGAAAAGCCTCAACTCGCTGGAGTAGTACTCGCAGCGCAAAAGCAGGGTAAGAGTTGCCTTTGTTCAGACTATAACACACATCGCAATGCCGATCAACTATCTCTCACAGCGCATCACGCTGCGCATCAGTTACAATTCGCTCACCCTTGCCGTACCCAATGGCGACAGTGAGAGCCAGATAGACTTTGAACCCTACATCGTGAAGAGCGGAATCTCCATGGCCGCCAATCTGCGCGGAGCCTTCAAGGAGGCCGAACTTCTGACGCGCGGATACAGTCATGCCACAGTTCTCATCGATTCGCCGGTGATTCTCGTTCCCGTGGAGGAATTCCGCGAGGACGACAAGGACCTGCTCTACAACCATTCCATCACGGGACATCAGCAGGATCTGGTGGTCAGCACGGTGCTCCCCGACGAGAATGCCGTGGCCCTGTACAGCATCAACAAGGACTTGAAGCTCGTGCTCGATGACCATTTCCCCGACCTTCGCATCCGGCCGCTGATGTACAGCGTCTGGAACCACATGCATCAGAGCGGCTACGGCTCGCAGTGGCGCAGGCTGTATGGCTATTTCCACGACAACAAGCTGGAAATCTTCTCGTTCGACAAGAACCGTTTCCGCTACTGCAACACTTTCGACAATGCACGGCTGCGTGATGCCATCTACTACTTGCTCTACGTATGGAACCAGTTGGGCTTCGATGCCCGTCGCGATGAGCTCCATCTCTCCGGCCGTCTGCCTGAGCCGGAACAGATGACGACAATACTGAAACGCTATGTGCAGAAGGTGTATGTACACAGCGCGACGGCAGCCTTCAACCGTGCTCCCATCACCCGCATCAAGGGCATACAACTCGACATGATAACGCATTTTTTGAATAAATGAGAATAATCACAGGAATCTATAAGGGCCGTCATTTTGAAATCCCCCGCACGTTCAAGGCCCGGCCGACGACGGATTTTGCCAAGGAGAACATCTTCAACGTGCTCCGTGGCTACCTCGACTTCGACGGTATCGCAGCCCTCGACCTCTTCTCGGGCACAGGCAGCATCTCGCTCGAAATGCTGTCGCGTGGATGCGGTCAGGTGGTCAGCGTGGAGGCCGACCGCGACCATGCCCGCTTCATCCGTCAGTGCATCGCCAAGATAGGCGCCGAAAACCATACGCTCATCCAGGGCGACGTGTTCAGATTCGTGAAGAGCTGCCATCAGCAGTTCGACTTCATCTTCGCCGACCCGCCCTACCAGTTGGAGACGCTGGCCGACCTGCCCGAGCTCGTGCTCTCTACGGGCATTCTCGCTCCCGATGGCATCTTCTGCCTCGAGCATGGCAAGAACTACGACTTTTCCTCGCATTCTCGTTTCTTGGAGCATCGCAACTACGGCAGCGTCAACTTCTCGCTGTTCAGGTGAGGAATCTATTCTGAATGTTTCACGATACGGAAATCTCCCGGACTCGCTGGTCACAATCGGCCTACGACTCCGGGAGATTCTTGTTTTTCTCTTCTGTGTGATAACGCTCCGCTAAGCAGAATCACAAAGTCTGACGAAGAGTGATTGTGATAGGAGCGGCGGCATTCCAGCCTATGCGTTCCGATGTTTGCTCCTCTCTCTCTGTAGGGAAGGGCCGGGGGTGGGTCTTCTGTCGGAGTTCTTTCTTGGCCGTCAGGAATGACGGCCCTCCTATCATTCGGCCTCTACGCTTCTCATTTTACGATTTTTCTTCCTTCCCTGATGTATATTCCTGCTGGCAGACGTTGCAGGTCGGTACCCAAGGGCTGGCCCGAGAGATTATAGATCATGCCTGACGAATGAGTGGGGATGTTCCGGATGTCGTCGGCTACGGGCTTCGTCATGAATGAGAAACTCATGGTTTGGTCATCATTCTGCGTGATCTTATAGATGGGCTTGCCCAGTTTATGGGTTCCATCCGTGTTCTCCACGTAGAGCGTGGTGCGAGGATGCGTGTTGTCGGTGAGCGAGTCGAGGCATCTCTGGCCGTTCATATAATAATAAGGAAAGGCGTCGGTGTTGCAAGTATTGTAGTCGTAGATGCCGTCGGCAGGCAATAGCGCCATTCGCTTATGGTCTTTATTGGTGTTGACGCTGTTTTGATCCCACGCATCAGCGTCGTAGTGCACGTGGGTGACCACCAATCCGCAGCTGTAGAGTCCTTCGTCGAAGCCTACTCTCTGTCGGTTGTCTATCAGATAGTATTCCGTGCTGTCGGCCTGGTTATAGAGAATGTAGGTCTCGCCGCCGCTCTCCAGCGGTTGCCAGTTGTCAATTTGCTGCGGCTCGCTTAGGGCCACAGGCGTGCGCCATCCGCAGTACCATCGCTCATAGCCCGTGTAGGCCGCGGGACTGTAGCCGCCCTTTCCATTGTAGGCGCCCTGGTCCATCAGGTCCATGGCGTCCATGCAGAAGTCGCTCATGTCGGAAGTGTTGTAGAAGTCGGGCAGTCCCATGCAGTGGCTGAACTCATGGCAGATGGTGCCGATGCCATCGAGCTGCGTGCCCTTGTTGCCGTGGAGCTCGCAGGAGCAGGCAAAGGTATTGACCGTGATGCCGTCAAACTCGAGTGGACTGTAGTGCTGCGTTGTCAGCTTACCCTCACAGGGCCAGATGGTCCATTCGGGGCCATACTGTGCCTCACCGTATCCGGCATAGAGTAGAAAGACCTGGTCGGCCTCGCCGTCGTTGTTCCAGTCGTAGTCGGCCCAGTTGACAGAATCCGCCACGAGGTTGAGCGCCTCTGTCACCATGGTTCCCAAATTGCTGTCTAAGCCCCAAGCGCTGTTGCCGCCGTAGTAGGATTCGTTCTTAGACACACACACGGGTCCCACCACGTCGAAGTCGAGTTCAAACCTGCCGTCGCTCTGCTCGCGGAAGTAGTCGCCCACAGACTCTTTGAAGGGCGACGTGTTGTAGCCGCTGTAGTTGCAGATGCTGTCGTAGACCTGATGAATGTCGGGGCGGGAGAACTTGATGTCATTAAATTCGACGAGGATGAAAAGTCCACGCCGCTTGCCTTCAAACTTCGAGCGTCGGGCAACCTTATGTGCTTGCGTCAGCCTAGGCTGAACATGGGTATTCTTTTCCAGAAATTGTTTGAATGCAGCGGGTGAAAGAGCATGATTGTCGGCAAAGGCGCGCTCGGCGTCACTGCGGGTGTCTGCGTTGTGGGCACAAACTTCCGACACCGTAAAGCCCTCAGAGGGTTGGGCTGCAGGCAACACGTAGCGGAAGTCGCCATTCTGGGTGCGGGCGACGACCTTCATGTCGGCTGTGACGAACCAATGGGCGCGCTCGTCGCCTTGCAGCTGCACTGTGATTTCCGAGCCGTCGCTTTGGCTGAACTGATGCCAACGGCGCCATGCCGGGACAGCCCATGCAGACTGCCCCAACACGGCGAATATAATAAAGAATAGTAACTTCTTCATGGGTTATGGTCGCTTGAAGATTTTTCTCACGTTGCTGCCTTGTCTCTCGATGACGATTCCACGGGCTTGTTCTGTCGTACGCCGGCCCGAGAGGTCATATACTTCTGTCGGCTTCGCAGTCAAGACCTCGCGGATGGCATTGGTGGAGCCGCCCATGAAGTCGAACGAGGCCAAGCGGTTCTCGTCGATGGCGATATGCGTGATGGGCTTGTCCATGACGTTGCGGAAATGCTTGTTGACGTTGTACACCTTGGCCGCAGGCGTAGAGGTGTTGGTCAGGCTGTCGTTGTCGAGATAAGGATAAGTGTTGCCGGCCTCGGCGCTGTCCTTATAGGTGTAGAGGTTGTTGGCGGGGATGATGGCCATGCCTTCCTTGCCCGCGGTGTTGTTGACGCTGTTGTTGTTCCAGTCGCTCTCCTTGTAGTTCACGTGGGTGATGAGCAGTCCCCTGCCGTAGAGCCAGGAGTCGAAGCCCTTCCACTGGCGGTTCTCAAGGATGTAGTATTCGTTGCGCTTCTTGCTGTACTGGTCGTTGTAGACCACATAGAAGTCGCCGCCTTCCGACAAGGCCCCCATCCTCGTCACGTTGGCGGGAGCGGTCAGCTCGATGGGTTCCTGCCAGCCGCAGAACCATTTCTCATAGCCCGTGAATCCGGCGGGACAATAGGTGCCGAGGTTGTAGCAGCCGGCGTCCATGATGTCCCAGTCCTCCATGCAGAAGTGGTCGCTGTCGAGGGTGTCGTAGAAGTCGGGCAGACCCAGACAGTGGCCAAACTCATGGCACATGGGTCCGATGCCGGTGATCCATCGCTCACCGTCGTATGCCTTTTCGTTGCCATACAACTCGCAGGTGACGGCAAAGCGGTCAATCTTCATGCCATTCAGCTGGAGCGGACGGCCAAAGTCTGACTTTGTCAATGTCCATTCCTGCGGCCAGATGGTCTCCTCGGGAGCTCCCATGGCCTCGCCCCATCCGGCATAGATCACTACCACTTGGTCTACAGTTCCATCGCCGTCCCAGTCGTAGTCGGCGAGATTCACCGAGTCGGCGGCCAACTGGCAGGCTTCGGCAACGAGACCGCCCACATGAAGGTCGCCCATCTGGTTGTTCTCTCCGTAATAGGCCATGTTGTGCGACAGATGGACGGGTCCCACGACATCGAACGAAAGGTCGAACTGCTTGTTGCTGGCTTCAAGGAAGTAATCGTGAACGGAGCCCTGGAAGTAACCCTTCTTGTAACCGGTAAAATTCATGATGCTGTCGAAAGTTGCCTTTGAGTAAGTGAAGGGCAGGTCGGTGTACTCGGCGAGGATGACGAGTCCGCGGCGCTTCCCGGTAAAGGCTGTGGCTTTGGCCGAACGCTGACGGCAGCGCTGAGCGCGCAGGGCAGCCAGAGCCTCGCGCCCATTATTGAGGCGCGCCGCTTTTCTCAGACTGGCCTTGTCGGTTGTTCCCACGCGCAGACTGGTAGCTTTGAGTTGTCCGTCAGCTACTTGTGCATAGCAGTAATAACCATGCGCGTCGCGCACAACAGGCTCGCCCGTGGGGAGAGCAAGGTAATGCAGGCTTTCATCGCCCCTGAGAAAGAGCTGGACGGAAGTGCCGTCGGGTTGTTGGTAGGTTTTTGCCTTGCGCCAGGCGGGCAGGGCCACGACGGAAGTCCAGACAGTGGCGAGAATGATCAGTGTGGTGACAATTTTCTTCATATTCAGGTTGTTTCCTTTATCGTTATATAAAAGGGGGAGCGAGGGTAATGATCAATTTCCCCAGGGCTCCCCCACGTGTTTACTGATAGCGTGCCGTTCTGGTGTTGGACACGGCCTCTATTTTATAAAATGTCTTTCAATGACTATCAGATTATCAGCGCAGAATTTTCTTAACCTTACCATTGTTCATCTTGACGAGGTTGATGCCCTTGCGCATGCCGTTCATTTGCTTGCCGGCCATGTCGTATACGGCTGTCGGCTTCGTGTTGTCAGTGCTGTTGACGTTGTTGATGCCATCGGTGATGGTGAAGAGGTTGTCTTTATCATAGAAGCCCTTCCAGGTTGAACTGGCCTTATAGGCATCGAAGGCCACTGCGGGCACATACACCTTGCAGTCGTCATATTTTCCATACCAAGGCTCGTCGCCCTCGGCGGGTGTTGTGCCCAGACAGGTGATTTTCTCCACCGGCCAGGCGAAACCTACACCGCCGCCTAAAGTGGTAAGCGAGGCGGGAAGCGTAATTTCTTTCAGCGAGGAGCAGTCTTGGAAGGCAAAACTGTTGATGGTGGTCAGGCCCTCGGAGAGGCTTACTTCGGTCAGGGCGGCATCGGCGTGGAATAAGTCTTTGGCGAGTTCCTTCACGCCCGAGCCGATAGTAGCGGTTTTCAGATTGTCACAGTAGGAGAAGGCTGCCTCGCCGAGTATCTCTACATTGTCGGGAATCTCCACTTCTTCCAAAGCCTTGCAGTAGGCAAAGGCTTGGTTGTAGATGTTCTTCACCGATGCAGGGATGTTGATTTTCGTAAGACCATTGCAGCCCCAGAATGCACCCGAGCCAATATCAACGATGTTCTCGGGGATGTCAAGTTCGGTCAGACTGTTGCACATTTGAAAGCAGCCATAGGAGATATAGTTCAGTCCCGTGCCAAGGTCGAAGTCGGTCAGCTGCTTGTTGCTCTGAAAGGCATACCCACCGAGGCTGGTGACAGTGTTGGGAAGCTTCACCTCCTTGAGGTTGCAGTTGGAGAAAGCGTTGCTCTCGATGGAAGTCAGTCCCTCAGGAAAGCTGATTGACTCCAAGCTGCTGCAAGAGGAGAAGGCATCGTTGCTGATGGTTTTCAGCCCTTTGTTCAATGTCACTTTCTTCAGCTGCGTGCAGGAGGCGAATGCGTAGGAGCCGATGGTCTCGATGTTGGTGCCAGTGAGGTCAATCTCCTCCAAACCGTCACACCACTTGAATGCACCGTAGGAGATTTCCTTGAGACCCGTGCCGAAGTGGACATGCTTCAAACTGTTGCATTTGGAGAAAGCCCACTTGCTCAGTCGGGTCAGCGAGTTGGGAAGCGTGAGTTCCTCCAAGGCCGTGCAGTCTGCCATGAAGCTGTAGCCCAACTCGGTGACACCCTCGGGAATGACCAGCGATGTGAGCGCGGTGTTCTCCACCAAGGCGTAGTCCTCTATCTTCGTGAGTTTGTTGCCGAGGGTCAGGCTCACAAGCTTGGGACAGCGTGACACAGCGTGGCCGGGCAGCGTCTTGAGCTCATTGGGCAGGATGAGGGAGACGAGTCCATAGCAGCGGTCGAACATGTATTTGGCCGCCCGCCCGTCCTGCTCTATAGAATAGGTATCGCCGAGATACTCATCGGTGAAGAACACGCCGCCGCCCTTCACCAAATGGACTTCGGAGAGGTCGAGCACGGCCAGCACACACTGGCTGTCGTCGTGGGGATAAACGGTGCCGGGATCATCATCCTCCCAATTGCTGGGCACCTTGTCGGGCATGAAGCCGCCCATGGTGCGCAGCGTCTTGATGTCGGCACTGTTGATGTTGCCCGTCACCTTGAGGTTGGTGAGGGTGTACATCTCCGGACCCAATTGCTGGGCCAGCGTTCCGGCGGTCTCCACGTTGATGGTCACTTGGTCGTCTTGTGCAGCGGCGAACAGCGTCACCAACATACAGCATACCGTAAGTAGAATTTTTTTCATAATAGAACGTTTTAAAAACATTGATAAAACAGATTGTGAAGGTAAGATTCTTGTCGTTACCACAGTTGCAAATTTAGTTTTTCAGCAAAAAAGAAGGAAGAAAAAAGGCCTTTCCCATGTCTGATAATGGCAAAATCAGACAAATTCATGCCTTCTGAGCCGGTTTCAAAGCCAATTCTCCGCCAAGAAATCATACTTCCCTCATATACTAAAAACCATCCATGTATAGGTGACGGTCGTCATCTTCCTCATCTTCTTTCCAAGGTTTCGTTTGTCGCAATACTACGTATTTACGTTTACAGACTTCTCCACTAACATTCTTCTATGTGTGAATGCCGCACTTGATTAAATTTCTCATGAATATAATCATTTACGAATAATTCATGGGTAATTTGTGATAATTCATGTTCAAAAAAGTAGCGTTTAATGTTCATGAATAATGCAGGATAGCCTACATTATTCATGGAGATTATTTTTCACACGAATATCCATAAATTATCCATAAATTTCTCATGAATATAATCATTTACGAATAATTCACGGGTAATTTGTGATAATTCATGTTCAAAAAAGTAGCGTTTAATGTTCATGAATAATGCAGGTTAAACTCTTTGTATATGGAACTACGCTACAATTTTCTGCGACAAGCCTTCTTGGCTTTGGCCTTGCTGACATGTTCAGGCATATCCATGGCCGCAGGCATCAGTCCTGGCTTAAAGCCGCGGCTGGATGCTACGGAGCAACTCAATGCATCCGACTCTGTCATTTGGATTGCCAGTGTGACGGCTGACGATGGATCTGAAAGTGTCGACTGCGACGAGAACAATCAATTCACCGTGAACCTGCGGGTGGTCATTGAGAACGATGGTGATGTGACGCTCCATCCTGGTGACGCCAATTACTCTTTGAGCATCGTTGACCACTACAACAGAGATTCCGTTCTGTTCACGCAGCCTGTGGAACAGACGTTGGAACCCAGTCAGAAATCCGACACGATTCTGCTTTCTGTGAAGTTGGATTATGACGCATTCGCTGACGGTACAAGCTTCTATGTGAAAGAAAACCTGAGCCACACCATCAAGTATGGCGCCAATATCAAGCCCGTGCCTTATCGGCCTATTCCGGTTTATTCTATAGGGCATCGGAAACTGGCCGACGGAAGCACTTTAGACTTTGGCACTACTTCAAAGCCTCTTTCCAAAGTGATTACCCTTGAGAATCAGGGGCCGCACCGCTGACGATAGACAGCATCTATACGCCCGAGGGATTTCAGACAACTATCTCAGCCGCCCGCGCCGTTTCGGTAAGTCGCTCCTTCTCTCTACCCTGAAGTGTTACTTCGAGGGCAGAAAGGAACTGTTCAAGGGACTGAAAATTGACTCTTTGGAGACAGAATGGAAACATTACCCCGTGTTCCATATTGACTTCAATGGAACGAACTTCTCAGATGCCAGTAGTTTGAATAATGCTATTGACTATCTTCTTGACCAATGGGAAAAACAATGGGAAGTATCTGGAATGGCAGAGAGAGCTCGTGGCTTTCGATTTGCCAATATCCTTCATCAGGCTCATCTCAAGACAGGTCTTCCCGCCGTTGTGCTCGTTGATGAGTACGACAAGCCTATGCTCGATGTACTCGACACGGGACTGAAGATGATGTCAGGAGAAAACGAGGTGCTAATAGAAGATTATAACCGCAACACGCTTAAAGCCTTCTATTCCGTGTTCAAACTTGCCGATGCCGACTTGCGTTCCATCATGCTCACGGGAGTGACGAAGTTCTCGCAGGTGAGCGTCTTCAGCGGTTTCAATCAGTCTAACGATATCAGTATGGCAGGAGACTACGAAGCTCTGTGCGGAATTACGAGCGAGGAACTCTCTGAAGTTTTTGTCCCTTCCATCCATGAGATGGCAGAGACGTTGGGATATACTGACGAGAGAATGATTGAACTTCTAAAAATACATTATGATGGTTATCATTTTGGTCCCGAACTCACGGATATTTATAATCCCTTCAGCATTCTGAATGCTTTTGCAAAAAAAGAGTTTAGGAGCATATTGGTTCCAAAGTGGTACGCCAACCTATCTTATTCGCTTGCTAAACCATTCCCATGAGAATCTGAACGAGATGGTAGGCAAATATTATATGCCTGAGCAATTCGACGCCTACAATACTGACTTTAAAAAACTGATCCCCATTATATATCAATGCGGCTATCTGACCATAAAAGATGTAAGGCGGATAGGCTTTCACAAAGCTTACAAACTTGACTTTGCCAATGCTGAGGCCGCGAAGGGATTTCTTACGCTTACCAACAATAACTAACAGCCCAGCAAGAATGTTCGATCATACCCACATCGGATGCAGACTGACGTGGGAATGAACTCCGTGTATTTCAGTTGGCAATAGCTTACTTTTGCTTGATGCGGCGGATGTATTCCGCGGCCGACATGCCCACCACCTTCTTGAACACCGCCGAGAAATACGTGCGCGAGGAGTAGCCCAGCTGCGCGGCGATGGCTTCGATGGTGATGCTGTCGTATTGGGGGGCGGCCAGGCGACGGCAGGCCTCCTTGATGCGGTAGCTGTTGAGCAGCCCCTTGAAGTTGGTGTCGTATTTGTCGCGGATGGCCTGCGAAATGTAGTTGCGGTTGAAGCCCGTGAGCTGGCAGAGCGTCGACATGGAGAAGGAGTCGCGGCAGATGACCTCCGTCTGGCCATCACCCGCTCTATGGCCTCCACGATGCCCGCCGGAAGCTCCACGGGCTTCTGCCTCGACGGCTCTTCCGGCTCGGGATGGTCCACGGCCACGAGCAGCTGGTTGTTGGCCAAGAGTTGCTGGTTGCGGCGATAGAGCAGGTCTACGTAGCGCTTCTGTGCCCTTGCCGCCCTCACCTGCAAGATGAGCAGCACGGCAATCACCGTCAGGGCAATACCGGCAAGGATGAGGAAGAGGGTGACGAGGCGCTTCTTTGCTGTCTCGGCCTTGAGCGAACTGTTTATCTGGCTAATCTCGTTGAGGAAGCGGTTCTCTTTCATCTTGTTCAGATTGTTGTCCTCGTTGAGCTTTTCCTTAGTTTTCAGTTTCAGATAGTCGTAATGCTCAGCCTTCATACTGTCGCCTCGCTGTTTCCAATAGTCGGCTATGAGTCCGTAGGCACTGTATTTCTTCACCGTGTTATGGCTGCTGGCGGCCTCTTTGTCAAGCCTCTCAATGAGTTGAAGAGCCTTCTCCGGCTGATGGGTCTTGTTGTAGAGCAGTACGATATCGGAGAGGACCATCTGTTCCACAGCGGGCTTCAGAAAAGCGTCTCTGCCTGGCTTGTAGTTCTCGAGCAGACTGATGCACTGGTTGTAGTTGCGGTTGAGGTAAGCCAAACAGACTTTATAGAAAAGCATCGACTCGCGGTACATCTCCACACTGCGGGGTATTCGCAACTCTCCGAAGCGTCGCACCTCGCTGCTTATCCCAGACACGTCGTTTTCTGATATTGTGTAAATGGCCATATTGTAGAATGATGTGGCTACTACATCCCACTTCTTCTCTTTAATGGCCATATAGAAGACCTTGCGCTCTCGGCTGAGATAGTTGGCTCCGCCATTTGGCTTGTGGTTGACCACGTCGCTGGTATAATCGATGATGGACTGGTTGCCATATATATAAGGTAGTAGGTCGTGGAAGTTGTTGTCCTCAGCCAACTTGAGTGCACCGGTCAGATAGTCGTCGCTCTTGTCCCACTCATTATAGGTGAACAGATAGATGGTACTCAGTTGCATCATGGCCCACACGCATTGCCGGTATTCACTCTTCGGCAGCGTACCGTCGACGAGACGGTTGGCCACTACGGTGTAGCAGACGAGCGCGCTATCGGGCTGGTTGCGCCTTGCGTAGAAGTCCTTGGCTTTGGTCATCAGCTGCTGGGTAGACAGCCGTTCGTAGCGGGCATAGAACGCAGGCTTCTTCATCCTTGCTCCAGAGGCAAAGGTCGCCGTAGCCCAAAGCACTGCAATTAGCAGAGAGGCCAGTCGTAAGGCTGGGAGAATATTTGTCTTTTTTATTATGGCCGGTGAATCAATCATGTTCGGCAATAGAGCTTGAAATCGTTCTCTAGAGCCAAAAGTAATAAAAAAATCCAAATCAAAGACAGTTTGTCTTTTTTATTAGCAAGTTTGATTCATGTTTTTAGATATTGTTGCGGGAATAAGCATGCTTAGATGATGGCGCAGCAGATATTTTCGGAGCATTTAGCCATGCTACCATGCGGCTTCCGCTTCAATCTTGGCCGTCAGAAATGCCGTCCCTCCTACCATGCGGTTATTTCCCTAAGAATCTGGAATTGACATAGCCCAGGAAGCCTTCCTTGTAGAGGTCGCCAATGGGCAGATAGGTGTCGGCGTTGAGGATGACGCGGTTCTTGTTGACCTCTTTCACCTCGTCAAGGTTGATGATATAAGACCGGTGGATGCGCATGAAGTTGGAGGGCAGGCGCTCTTCGAGCTTCTTCATGCTCAGCAGCGTCACGATGGGACGCGGCTGGGAAAGCAGATGAATCTTGAGATACTCGCTCATGCCCTCAACGTAGCAGATGTCCTTGATGAGGATCTTCACGATGCGGCCGTCGGTCTTGACGAAGAGCGACTGGGTGCCCTGTGGGGCGGTGCCGGTGAGCGTACCGTCGGCCGCGGGTTCTGCGGGTTCGGCTTTCTGTGTGGGCTGAAGGAAACGTTGTATTCTCTCTGCGGCATGTGAGAACTCCTCAAACGAATAGGGCTTGAGCAGATAGTCTACGGCGTCCACCTTGTATCCCTCAACGGCGTATTCGCTGTAGGCTGTGGTGAAGACGATGGCAGGAGGATTCTCCAGACTCTTGACGAAGCTCATGCCGTCGAGGTCGGGCATGTTGATGTCGCAAAAGATGGCATCGATTTTCTCTTTATCCATAATCTTCTTGGCCTCAAGGGCACTGTGGCATTCGGCCACGAGCTCCAAGTAGGGTACTTTCTTAATATAGGTGGCGAGCTGTCTGAGAGCCAGCGGCTCATCGTCGATTGCAAGTGTACGTATCATGTGTTGGTCTGTTTTAAATTTTCGTTAGTTTTTTGGGGCATCTCGGCGGTCAGCTGCTCCAGTTTGGTGGGATGGAACGGCAGGGCGAGAATCACCTCGTACTGGTCGTCGCTGTCCTTGATGGTGAACTTATAATCGCTGCCATAGATGAGATGCAGACGGCGGCGCACATTGGTCAGTCCCACTCCGCCCTCGTTGCCCACCTTCAGCGCGCGGTTGGCGGGCTGGCTGTTGGTGCAGTGGAAGACGAGCTGATTGTCGGCCACGTAGAACTCGATGTAGATGAAGCTCTCCTTCTCGTAGGAGATGCCATGCTTGAACGCGTTCTCGACGAAGGTGACATAGAGCAGGGGAGGGACATTGCAGTCGGGCAGCGACTCGGGAATATCCACTGTGATGACCACA
Organism: uncultured Prevotella sp.; assembly: GCA_900322095.1. Lineage (GTDB taxonomy): Bacteria > Bacteroidota > Bacteroidia > Bacteroidales > Bacteroidaceae > Prevotella. Next base: position 7,077 of record ONYS01000085.1, on the reverse strand, counting down.
TCCTCGGAGTAGCGAATCTTCATCAGCGCGATATAATGATTGAGGAACGAGAGCTCCCGCTTCAGTGGCACGATGATGTTGTTGGTATCATAGAGAATGTAGCGCATCAGCCGCGACAGTCTGACAATGGCTGATTTGGCTTTCTCGGGATCTATGTCGATGAGCGCATGGATGTTGTTGAGCGTGTTCATGAAGAAGTGGGGATTGATCTGATAGCGCAGATAGGCCAGCTGCTCCTGCAAGTGCTGCTGCTTGAGCTCGATGTAGCTCTTCTCGTCCCTTTCTTGCTTGAAATAGAGCTTCACGCCGATGTTCAGTCCCAGCAACAGGATGAGCATGATGCTCCCCAGAAAGTCGATCATTTCAATCATGGGAGGCGGCCCGATATGATGGCGGCGCTCCATGTTGCGGCCTTGCATGATGTCGATGGAGTCTTCCTGCTGGGCCGCAGCCTTGGCAAAACTGATGGAATCGTTTTCTGCAGTTTGTTGTCTCGTCTTCTTCATCTTGCTCTCTGTATGGAAGCGTCTGCCTCTCGGATGGGGGCGTGGATGGACATAAGCCTGGATGAAGAAGAAGGCAACGACCAGTATGCCTGCCAGTGCGAAGTATTGTCCCACCTTCTTCTTCACGATAAGCAGCGGAGCAATGAAAAAGTTATGGATGATGAAGGCAACGAAATAGATGGCATAGATTTGCCAGATGTCCAGCACGGGCTGCCAATGGAATTCCGGCACCCGCTCTGATCGCGTCTCGATATACATGCTGATGACGGGAGCCATAATGAGAATGGCCCACACCACGGCATAGATAGTAGACTCCTTATGCCTGCGGAAGTAATTGCTCATGGGATTTTGTTTCTTGTTCATTTCCGCAAAGATAACGAAGAGAGTTGAGACGTTCAAAATAAATCAACAGAAGGACCCTTTCTTTCAGCAAAAGTTTCCTCTGAGGATTTCACTTTCCTTTTAGTATTCTGCGTGCATGCTCGATGATGGTGTCGAGATTACGGTTGAAGTCGTCCTGCCTCAGGCTTTCCTTTACGTCGGGCGCCACTCCCGGTTCGGCCAGGTTGTGGTCGACGTCATACATGGGGCAGGCCGAATAGCGTATGGCCCAACCGTTGGGCAACTCCGAGGAGAAGGGCAGACCGCCTCCGCCACCCGTGCTGTCGCCCACGACCGTGCACTGGGGAAAGACTTTCATGTATTTCACAAACTCGTTGGCGGCGCTGTATATCTCGCGGTTGGTCAGCACCACCACAGGCTTCTGCCAGCGCACTCCCTTGGAAGGCTTGATGTACTGCTCCTCCAAGCCAGAGAAGTCGTCGTGACCTTTGCCGGTCTTATGGCGCATGTAGCCCACCAATGTCTTCTCGTTGCAGAAGCGTGCGGCCAGCTGCTCGGCACTGGTGAGACGTCCGCCACTATTGCCGCGAAGGTCGAGTATAAGGCCATTGCAGGGTTCTAGATAGAGAAACATCTCATCGAGATTGCCGTCGCCAAGCGCATTCTCAAAAGTGCTGCATCTCACGTAGCCCACGTTGTCGTCGAGGATGCGGTATCTCATGCCCGACGCGATGCGGTAGTCGGTGCCCAGATAGCGGCGGAGCAGCGTGTCGCTGACGTTGCTGGGATAGTCCTCGTGCCATGCCCAGTAGCGGCCCACATCGAAGGACGTATAGAGATTGACGTGGCCGTCGCGGAGCTCTGAGAGCATGTTGGTCAGCACCTCAAACGTCTGGCTCTCGGTCATGGAGTTGTCTATCTGCCGGGCATATTTCTCGTGTACGGCATCCCAGTCCACTCCCTTCTCCGTGAAGAAGCAGTAATGCTCGTCCATTATCTTCCACAGAGCCTCGAAGTTGCCCTGCGGATTATTGTCCAGTTCCTCCTCATCGATGCAGCTAGTGAGGAGAAGCAGTGGTAGAAGGAAAAGAAGATAACGTTTCATGGGCTGTTATTTGTTTATGGTCCATCCGATAAGCAGCGAATGGGTATAGGAGATATACTTGAGATGGTTGACCGAGACCTGTTGCCAGTCGCCCAGATAACCCAGCGTGATGTGGCTCTTGCGGATGGGGACGTCGACAGTGAGCCTTGTGGTGAAAGTAGGGGAGGAGCCAATCCATGTCGGGCGGATGTTGTGGTCGTAGTTGTCGCGCGTGAAAATCTCGTAGTAACTCTGTCCGTAGTTGGGCGAGAACTGCAGTCCCACGAGCGGTATGGCGAAGTTGAAACGGGCCTCCCACGGCTTGCCATGCACGCTGAACTTGTAGCTGGCGTCGGCCTCGGGCGTAAAGCGGAGGGCCACACGACCCTGGGCCGGATTGTTGCCGTTGCGCGTGTTGTAGAGGAATCCCAACCAGAGGTCTGGTCCGCCACCCACGCGCATCTGCAATTGGCCTTTGCTCAACTGGATATCGTTCAACTTGCGCTGGAAGGCAAAGCGGAAGTTGTACATTCCGCCGATGTCCTGATTGTCGTCGGTGCGCGTCTTGGTATAGCTCACCATGGCCTGCTGGGTCATCTGTCGGGCCCAGTTGTGGCCGGGGCGCAGCCATGTCGTGGCGTTGACGTAGCGCAGTTCCTCGCCCGTATAGTGTTCGGGCGAGAGATAGGTGTCGAGCTGGCGGTTGTAGCCGATGCCGAAGAGGTTGACGGCCTGCTTTCGCTGAGGCCACGCTTGTGTGGCCAACAACAAGAGCGCAAGCAGCGACAGGAGATGTTTATTTGAAATCGTCATCCGTGAACATGTTGAGTTGGCCGGTAATCTCGTCGATCACCTGCTGTTGAGTCTTGCCTTTATCGGGGTCGAGGTCCTCCGGTTCGTCGATGTCCTCACCGCCTTCGCCTTCGTTCACGCCATTGTCCTCGGGTTCGGGCTGGCGAGTGGGTTCCAGTTCCTTCACGTGATCGATGGTGAACGTGGTCAGGCGCTTGCCCTTGGCCTTGAAACTCTTCAGACCGATGAAGTCGTCGGCCTCAATCTCCAAAGGCTCACGCACGGCATCGGCACCGCCAAAGACCACGCGCAGACGCGGATAGGGCGTGTCGGTGAGCAATATCAGCTTGGAGGTGGGATTTTCGCCCAAGTAGTTCTGGTGGCGCTTGGTGGCATCCATGGTGAACCGCTTGATGTAGGGATAGTTGTCGTTGTCGGCATCGTAGAGCACGGCGGTCCACACCTTCTTGGGATTCCATTTCTCAATCAGCCGGATGTTGTCCTCGTAGTGATTGTTGACGTCGAAATTGGTAATGTAGAATTCGGCATTGTCGAGCACGACGAGAATGCTGTCGGTGTCGTTGAATTCTCCCAGGAATCGTCCGTGCTCCTCGTAGTTGATGCGGTTGACGTCGGGGTCGAACCACACCTTGCGGCCTCCGAGCGTAGAATGGCCGTGGCTCTTCAGTCCGATTCGGTGCACGCTCTCCTTGGTGAGCAGGTTTCCTTTCGAGGCACGTCCCTTGATGAGAATGTCGCTGAAGTCGCGCTCCAGGAAGATGTTCTGTTTCTTCTTCTTGGGGTTGGGATCGAGCGTCACCTTGATGAGCTCGGCCTCGCCGTTGGGATTGGCGGTGAAGTAGAGCACCTTCGAGCCAGGGGTGCCTTGGGTGAGGTCGTACTCCTTATCGTGGGTGATAGAGGTCACGTTGAACCGCTTGATGTAGCTGTAGCCGTGCTTGCCGTCGCGGTATACCACATTGTATATCGTGCGGCGGTCGTTCTTCTTGAACACCTGCACCCAGATGACGTTCTTACCCACAAATATCTTGTCGGCCACCTTGATGACCTTGTATTTTCCGTCGCGATAGAAGATGATGATGTCGTCGATGTCGGAGCAGTTGCAGACAAACTCGTCCTTTTTCAGTCCTGTGCCGACGAATCCGTCCTGACGGTTGATGTAGAGTTTTTCGTTGGCCTCCACCACCTTTGTCGAGTCAATGGTGTCGAAGTTGCGGATTTCCGTCTTGCGCGGATGGTCTTTGCCATAGACGGCCTTGAGATGCTCAAACCAGTCAATCGTGACGTCGGTCATGTGGGCCAGGTCGTGGTCGATGTCCTTCACCTCGCCCAGAATCTTCGCGATGAGCTGGTCGGCCTTGTCCTTGTTGTACTTCAGGATTCGCTGCATCTTGATTTCGAGCAGCTTCAGGTAGTCTTCACGTGTGATGTCGCGGAAGAACACCTTGCGGTCCTCGCCTTCGAGAATGGCCTGCACGTCCTTGTTGCCGGGCAGAATTTGGGTGAAGAGAATCGGTTTGAAGGGCGTGAACTTCTCGTCGAGGAAGGCCACGACGGCGTCCTGGTTGGGCGCCTGCTCAAAGCGGCGGTCCTTATACATGCGCTCCTCGATGAAGATGCGCTCCAAGGAGGCGAAGAAGAGTTGCTCCTGAAGCTCGCTGCGGCGAATCTGCAACTCTCGGCGCAGCAGTCCCATCGTGCGGTCGACATTGTGGCGCAGCACGTCGCTCACGGTGAGGAATTTCGGCTTGTTGTCCTCGATGACGCAGCAGTTGGGGGTGATGTTGGTCTCGCAGTCGGTGAAAGCATAGAGCGCGTCGATGGTCTTGTCGCTGCTCGTACCTGGAGTGAGGTGCAGTTGTATCTCCACCTGCGAAGCCGTCATGTCCTCCACCTTGCGCACCTTCACCTTGCCTTTCTCTATGGCTTTCTTGATGGAGTCGATGACGGTGACGGTGGTTTTGGTATAGGGAATCTCACGGATGACGAGCGTCTTGGAGTCGAGCTTCTCTATCTTGGCACGCACCTTGAGAGAGCCGCCGCGCTGTCCGTCGTTGTATTTCGACACATCGATGGCGCCGCCGGTGGGGAAGTCGGGATAGAGCGTGAACGGCTTGCCCTGAAGATAGTTCACGGCAGCGTCGCAAAGTTCGTTGAAGTTGTGGGGCAAAACCTTACAGCTCAGTCCGACGGCAATACCCTCTGCGCCTTGGGCCAACAGAAGCGGGAACTTTACGGGCAGGGTGATAGGCTCTTTGTTGCGGCCGTCGTAGGACAATTGCCAGTCGGTGGTCTTCGGATTGAAAACCACTTCGAGGGCGAATTTCGACAGTCGTGCCTCGATGTATCGGGGAGCAGCCGCACGGTCGCCCGTGAGGATGTTGCCCCAGTTGCCCTGTGTGTCGATGAGGAGTTCCTTCTGTCCCAGCTGCACGAGAGCGTCGCCGATGGAGGCGTCGCCGTGGGGGTGGAACTGCATCGTGTGTCCCACGATGTTGGCCACCTTGTTGTAGCGTCCGTCGTCCATGCGCTTCATGCTGTGGAGGATGCGTCGCTGCACGGGCTTCAAACCATCCTCGATGTGGGGCACGGCACGTTCCAGAATCACATACGACGCATAGTCCAAGAACCAGTTTTTATACATACCGCTCAAATGATGTACGGCAGAGGCATCAAACCGGTCCACGGGCTTGTAGTCGGAATGGCTGTCTACGGGCAGTTCCTCGTCTTCATTTATTTTGTTCTCGTCGTCTCTTGTATCGTCGCTCATTCTGATGTTTAAGGATTATTTCTTTGCAAAGATAAGAAAATCAGTTGACAAAAGAGAATATCCCGCTTAAAAAATGCCGAATCGGTGGGCATGAAAAGGAGCTTTGGGGGCAAGGAGCGGGCCGAATATATTTGCTACTCGTAGTCGGAGAGCTGAGATAAGTCTAGGCGCAATAAGTTGCCTGCAATTCTTTGACTGCTGGATTCTGAAACAGCGGAGTAGGTAAGAAGAGTGCTGACAGCTGTGGGCTGAACTGCCGACAGCTGTGGACAGAACTGCTGACAGCTGTGAGCAGAACTGCTGACAGCTGTCAGCAACCGTGAGTATTCTGATTTTAGCGATTTTGTTTTGTTATTCCGCCCGTTTGCACTATCTTTGCAAAAAAGAAGATACTATGCGATATCCTATAGGCATACAAGATTTCGAGAGCATTATCCGAGACGGTTTTGTATACGTTGACAAGACTGATATGGTCTACAACTTGGCCAATACTAAGGGCGTTTATTTCCTCAGTCGTCCCCGCCGGTTCGGCAAGTCGCTGCTGGTCTCCACTCTCAAGTGCTATTTTGAAGGGAAAAAGGAACTCTTCAAAGGACTGAAGATGGAGCAACTGGAACACGAGTGGCAGCAGTATCCTGTGTTTGAAATCGATTTTTCAAAAGGAAATTTTGTAAAAGCAGGTACTCTGGAAAACAATATCAATTCCTTTCTTGGTTCATGGGAAGAAATCTACGGCAAGAACCCCTATTCTCCTGAATTTAGTGACCGTTTTGCCTATGTGCTACATCGAGCTCATGAAAAAACAGGTAAGCGCTGTGTAGTACTTGTCGATGAATACGACAAGCCTATGCTCGACGTGATGGATACAGGATTGAAGACTGTTGTAGGCGGCAATGAGATGACTCTAGAGGACAACAACCGCAACACACTGAAGGGCTTCTATTCTACATTCAAGGCTGCCGATGCTGACCTTCGTTTCGTATTCCTTACGGGTGTCACTAAGTTTGCACAAGTGAGCGTCTTCTCGGGATTCAACAATGCACAGGACATCAGCATGGATTTCGACTACGACACGCTCTGCGGCATATCACAAGAGGAGATAGACAGCTACTTCCATGACTCTATCGATGGACTGGCCAAAGCCAACGGAATGACTTACGATGAGACCCTTCGTCTGTTGAAAGAGACTTACGATGGCTACCACTTCAGCGAAGCAATGACTGATGTCTATAATCCCTTCTCCTTATTGAATGCCTTCAAAACCCGTAAAATGCGGGATTACTGGTTTGCCACAGGCACGCCAACCTATCTGGTTCGTCTTCTCAATCACAGCAATGAGAGCATTCAGGAGATTATCAACCGCACTTACTTGCCGCAGGAATTTGTAGATTATCGCGCTACGGTGGAGGCGCCAGTTCCTATGATTTACCAGAGCGGTTATCTTACCATCAAGGGCTACGACCGGGAATTGAACGAATATAAACTGGACTTCCCCAACAACGAGGTCGCCTCAGGATTTCTTACAATGTTGACTGCCTCTTATTTCAATGCTCCCCAGCCGT
>ONYS01000182.1 GCA_900322095.1 uncultured Prevotella sp. | reverse complement strand
TGCCGACACCTTCGGCTGCAGCATCCCCACCGCCAACCGCATCAAGCGGAGTGGCATCATCGACGATGCCATCACACAGGTGGGGCGCAAGATCGTCGTAGATGCTGATCTGGCACTGAAGCTCGCAGCATCCGCTAAAGCTAACGGCACTGCAATCACCAACTCCTGAAGACTATGGCACAATCAAACGAAATGAACGAAGTTGCTATCCGCCCCGACGCACTCATGGACAAGCCCGTCCATGAGTTGCCGGCGGACTACCTGATGGCAGAGGTGTCGGAGATTGCCGACATCATTGCGCAGGTGATGGACTGCTCCGAGGACATCGTCATCTCCACGATGTTTGCAGTGGTGTCCGGTGCGGTGGGGACGAAGGTGAGCGTGTTTGACGGCAAGTACACCAACATGCTCAACATCAACGTCTGCCATGTGGCTCCACCCGGAAGCAACAAGACACAGCCGGTGAGTCTGCTGGTAAAGCCCTTGGAAAACATCAGCTTGCAGAAGCATCTTGCCTACAAGGAGGAGAAGCAGCGTTGCCTGGAGTTGAAGGACACGACAAACATGCCCAATCCGCAGATACTCTATGTCTCCAACCCTACCCCCGAGGCCATCAACAAGATGCTGGCTTGGAATCCGCACGGACTGTTTGCCCGCCGTGATGAGCTCGTGGGCTTCATCGAGGACCTGGGCGGACGCTACAGCAATGGCAGCGGCGGCATCCCCGACTTCCTGTCCATCTTCACCAACGAGCACATCTCTATCATCCGTGCCGGCGACGAGCCACTGATCATCCCCAAACCGTATCTGACGGTTGTCGGCGGCATACAACCGGGTATTCTCCCTACAATACTGGGTAAGGAGCAGATGATAAACAGTGGTTTCAACTACCGCTGGCTCTTCGTCGCACCGGAGATAAAGGTAACGCTTGAGCGGTCGCTGACAGGTATCGATCCGATGGTGCTTGACTACTGGGAACAGCTGATCGTGAAGTTCCATAACATCGCACCGATGACATTCACCTTCGATGACGAGGCACAGCTGCTTCTCAACGACTACTTCCGTGAGATAAGAATGAAGAAGTGCGAGGGAAATGATGTCTACATGGACGAGGTGCGCGATAAGCTGTTCATCTATCTTGAGAAGTGGGCGGCGATAGCCACGCTGCTCCATGGTGATGAGATTGAGTTCTTCGCCAACATACCCAAGGAGGAGATGGGCGACCACTTCGTCAACGACACGCCGTGCAAGCCTGTCATCACTGGCGAGGCAGTAGCGTTTGCTATCAGATGTATGCATGTCTTCGAGGGATGGGCGCAGAAAGTTCACGGGATGCTGCAAGCCAGCGATGCCCCGCGGCAGATTACCCTTGGCGATACTGTCCGCACCCTCAACCGGTTCCATCCCATCACGAACAAAAGCAAATTTGCTGAAAGCTGTGGAATGACACGTGAGCAGCTGTACAAGTATCTGCCGAAAACCAGCACACAGTCCGGTCTGTCCGATGATACAATAAACAACTCTGGGGTTACACCTCAAGACGCTGTAAATGCCAATGAACAAAGCAATTAGTGGCAGTGTAACTGTAACTCTGTAACCTTCCACTCCTCCACAGCATGGCGGAATGAGCCGTACGATGGTCATGGTTACACGGTTACAGTTACACACCGCTGAAAGCCAATGTTTATGGGCGCTTACGGGGAATACGGGTGTAACCCTCACAGAAAACAATATAGTAAACATGATGAATAAATCCATTTTCGACAAGACCATCACGGTCTATAACAACGCCTACGACAACGTGGGCAGGAAGCAACTGCTGTCAGAATTTCTTTTCGGCGACGATCACCGTGAGGAGATAACACGGACACGTGCCACTGAGGACAAGACCATCCGCTCAGCACTCAAGCGGCAATTGCCATGCGCCACCGTCAGTGGAGTTTTTGAGCCGACACGCTGCAGCAAGAATCTAAAGGAGCACTCCGGCTTCATCTGCCTTGACATAGACGGGCAGGATAATCCGAACATCCACGACTGGGAGAGCTTGAAATGGCAGCTGGCTGCGATACCGCAGATCGCCTACGCCAGTCTGAGCGTCAGCGCCAAGGGGGTGTTCCTGCTTGTACCCATCAAGTATCCGTCCTGCCACAAGGGACAGTTTCTGCAACTCGCCGATGACTTCTCCCGGATGGGCATCACCCTTGACCGTAACTGTTCTGACATCTGCAGGCTCAGAACCAAGAGTGCAGACGACCGTCCCTTCATCAATGAGCATGCGCTTGTGTATAATAAGGTAAAGGTCACAGAACCCCCGAAACCTATTCGCACCCCAGAGTTCTCTCCTGACAATAGCGGTAATATTATCGGACAAGTATCTCAATGCTGCAAGGTAGTAGCGGAGAGGAATATTGACATCACCTCCACCTATGACAGCTGGATAAAAGTAGGTTTTGCCCTTGCCAGTCTTGGAGAGAGCGGCAGAGAATTCTTCCACTTATGCAGCAGCCAGAACGAGAAGTATGACCGGCGCGAGACCGACCGAAAATTTGACAGTCTGCAAAGAGGCAACGGCGGCATTACCATCGCTACCTTTTTCAAAATCTGCAAGGATTATGGTGTATCACTTTATCACTAAATAGATGGACAATCTTTTGAAAGTTGATGGGGCAAGTTATGCCGTCTGTCATGACAACGGCAACTTGCCCACCCTTCAAGGGATGGGATCCAGTTCGCTCGAAACTCGCTTACTTTATCACTTTGTATATAAAACCAACCTGATGATAACATGAAGAAAAACACACAAAACAAAACGGAGTTCATACAGTTCCGTGTGGACTCCACAGTGAAGGATTTGGCGAAGAAGACCGCCAACGAACATTTCGATGGAAACATGAGTGACATGTTCCGCTACTCACTTTATCACTGCAACTTCAGTGGTGCCGGTGACAACGCCGAATTCGACCGCTTAGGAAATAGTTTTACACGTATGAGTGACGACGCGTCTAAAATGCTGGCAGCTGTACATGATGATTACATCAACCAGAACCGGGAGTTGAACCGCATCGGCAACAACATCAACCAGATAGCCTATCATGTCAACGCGCAGGCAATGTCCAGTCCGACACCGGTGACACGCCAGGCAGCGGACAACTTGGATGTTATCCGGAAGGCGATGAACTCTGCCCGAACTGTCAACGCCAACATCTGGAAGAGAGTGAAAGACTATTTTACCACAGTACAACAACCATAACATGACCACGGCATGGTCATCACATGACCGGACTTTGGTCATCTCCCGACCATGGTTTGGTCATTGTCTGACCACAGAATGGTCATCACATGACCACCGAATAGTCAAAACCAATAACTCATAGATTATGATTATCAAGAAACTACAGTCCGTCCACGGTGGCGTGTTCCCCGGGGCGGCTTACAACGAGAAGAAGGTCCTGGAAGGAGTAGCCGAGCTTGCGGGCTATGCCAATATCGACGGCAACTTTCTGCATACCTTGCGCACGCTTCATGGCGTAGGCATTGACTGCAGCAAAGAGGTGGAGCGGTATCTGCAGGGCCGCTCCGAGACCTATGGCAACACCCGCTCAACGCAATGGCAGCTGCATCTTGCCCTTTCCTGCAAGGGACAGGAGAAGAACAAGGAGCAGCTGGTCAGCATAGCCCACGCCATGATGCGTGAATACGGCATGGGCTGTCAGCCGTACTTCATCTAC
>ONYS01000157.1 GCA_900322095.1 uncultured Prevotella sp. | reverse complement strand
TCGTTACTTAAAACGTTAAATATCAGAGCACTATATTAACAACTCAACGGGTGATTTCAGCCTCTGTTTTTCGGAACATCTAACTGGACACCCTAGTTACCAACTAAAATTTTTCAATTATGAGAGGAATTTACAATTTAAAGAAATGCGCAGGCTTGCTGTTGGCAGCCTTGACATTCTCAACTACGATGACCGCAGCTTCCATTACGGTGAAGGATGTGACTCCCTGGGGAGCACTGCAGGATTTGACCAAGGTAAAATTCGGTACGATCAACGTCAACTCTACCACGAATTCGGATGAATATCGCCTGTATCTCACCGACGTGAATGTGGCTGATGTCAGCGTGAGCAGCACGAGCAGCAATTTTACGGCACAGATTGACAATGAGGAGAAAACCGACGACGAAGGCAACAAATACTACACTATCGTCTATCAGGCCGTGACGACAGCAGTGACCGACTCAATCCTTGGAACAGTAACCCTGACGGGTGGCGATGCCTCTTACGAAGTGTCCTGTACAGCCTTGGTGAAGAACCTCAACGCCAGCACAATAGCCGAGTTCAAGACTCTTACAAACTCTTTGAAGTATCTCGACGAGGCCTTCTTCACCGGTGATGCCGTCGTGCAGTGGGTATGGCAGAACAGCCAAGCCTGGGTGGCCGACGAGACAGGCGGCGTACTCTTGGAGGGCCAGTTCGGCACCGATGAGCTCAAGCCCGGTATTCACCTCAACTTCTCCGCCACAAGGGCAACACTGAACGGCACTTGCTACGTCTGGGGTATCAAGTCTATCAACATCTTCCACGATGACGAAGTGGGCAACTGGTCTATGCCTACACCGAAGCTGGTAGAAGGCGGACTCACCGAGGACAACTTTGGTGAATATGTCGACATCAAGAACGTGCGCCTCGACAGTGTCTACACCGAGCATCCGATGTTCCCCCGCGACGACAACCATGACCCGATGTGGATGTTCTTCAAGGACGAGGCCGGAAACACCTACGTTGTAGAGACTCCCTGCTGGAATCCCTACGCAGGAGGTATTGAAGATGCTTGGAAAGACATGGATCTCGAAATCATCGGTGGTGTCATCGGTAGCGCAACCGACAACAGCCAGCGCAAGCCCTTCATCAACCCGCGCGTTATCCGCCCCATGCAGCCTGAGAATCCACTGAAGGAGGGTATCTATGATATGACCGCAAAGTCGTATATCTTCGAGGAAGATGGACATTGGGATGTCACCGTGGAGCAGGACGCCGATAACCCCTACCTGTATAAACTCACACAATTTGTGGAGCATCAGGATGGAGCTGACGAGCAACCCATCTACGCCGAACTGTCTGACAAGTGCGACTCCCTGCGCATCCTCACTGGTCAGCGTCTGTTAGACTACAGTCCGATGCATGCCGGCGACATCTACCTGGCTACCGCACCTTCGTTCGACCGCACTGGCAATACGTCCAGTCAGGAGCCCTCGCCTAAGGGAACTCTCATCAACTGCTATATCGACAGCAGCACAGGTACTGTCACCGTCCTTCCCATCTTTGACTATTGCATGTATGTCTACAACTTCAAGGATCCCGAGTCAGACTACTATGCATATCGTTGGACCCACTACGGCATCTGGTATGCTGGTGCAAAGATGGTCTATGATGATGACAAGACAACCGGAATCGAAAAGAACAGTATCGCAGAGAACGACTCGGCCAAGGAGGTGGCCCGCTATAATGTCAGCGGTATGCGTATAGCCGGATCGGCAAAGGGCATCAACATCGTGAAGATGAGCGATGGAACAACAAAGAAGGTAATTGTAAAATAACCTCTTGTGAACTTGAATTGGGGCGCGGAGAAGATGTCTTCTCTGCGCCTTTTTTGATGGCAGCCTTTATCGGACTTTTCCGACCGGTCAGATTAGTCTGATTGGTCAGATAAGTCCGATCAGTCCGAAATCTCTGGTAAACTCTCTATTCTTGGCCACTCTTGTCCGGCAATAAGAAAAATTGATTAACTTTGCAGCAGAAAACAATAGGAAGACAAACAATGTTACTCAGAGATTGGATTGACAGACTGATTGGAAAAGGCCATCACAGTAAGTGTGTGGCTCTCGTGCTGGGCGGTGGTGGCGCACGCGGACTGGCCCACATCGGCGCCATCGAAGAACTGCTCCACCGCGGCTATGTCATCCATTCCATAGCCGGGACTTCAATGGGAGCCATCGTGGGCGGATTCTATGCCTGCGGACAATTGGAGGATCTGAAGGAGACCATTGACCAACTGAGCCGACGCGACATCATGTCGCTCATCGACTTCTCACTCGGACTCGACCACGTGGCTTCCGGCGACAAACTGGAAGCGCTGATGGACGACATGCTGCAAGGGGCCATGATAGAAGACTTGCCCATCAGTTTCCGCTGCTGCGCCTCCGACTTGGTGAGTGGGCATGAACGGGTGTTCACCGAAGGCTCACTGGCACGTGCTATCCGGGCATCCATCTCTATTCCAGGATTCTTCAAACCCGTAAGCATTGACAATGGTGCCTACGTCGACGGCAGCGTGCACAACGTCTTTCCCCTGAACCGTGTTGAGCGCGAGAAAGGCGACTTGCTCGTAGGCGTAAACGCCAGCGCACCGGACGAGAAGCCAAACGCAGACTACATGTTGAAAGACGACAAGAGTACGACATCGTTTCTCCAAGCCGTTCGAGCACGCATTCCCTTCCTGCCCTCGCAATGGTCGGAGAATTACGCCAATCTTACCATGCGCGTTGCTCGAATCGCCATACAGAATTCCACGCAGTTAGCCATGCAACTCACTCCACCCGACATCTATGTGGGCGTACCGATGGACAAGTTTGGCCTCTTCGATTATAGCAAGAGCAAGGAAATTATTGAATACGGCCGGAAAAATATGGCCGATGCCCTTGACAGGTTTGAATCTTGAAAAATACACACCAACAGAATGGCGCATCGTAGCTGTCCTGTCACTCCATGCAGCACATGCAATCCGCACGAAAATATGCCGGTTGCCATTGCCGCATGAGTGACAGAAGCTACAATGCGCCATACGAAAAGTTACTTGTTCCTCTCACTCGCAGAGAAAGAGGAAGTTCTCTCAGTCGCTCACAGAGCCGCGATTGTCGTATTCGTCTTCTTCATTGTTGATATTGTCGAGGTCGAAATCTTCCTCATTGTGCATCTTAGGTTTACGTTTCATAGTCTTTGTCTTTAAGTTAAATGTCAACTATTTTGCTACTAAGATATAAAAAAAAGTTGAAAAGTGAGCAACAAATCGAAAAAATTTTCCAAAAAATTTGGAATGTTCATTTTTTTTGTCGATATTTGCAGTACTACAAAGAAACTATCAGTTATAACATTTAATATTACGACTATGGCAGAGAAATGCAAAAAACAACTGATCTACAAAGATTATTCTGCCGTAAATACAAACGGCAGTCCTCTGAATGTAGACATGACCGAATCTACAAACCTATTAGGTGGCGAGATTTGGTACAACTGACAGACTGCATCCTTTTGACCCGTGAGGGCATCAGGAATTGTGCATTCCAAACTATGTCCTAATTATCGGTTCGTCCGATTAGCAGGACAAGACCAACACATAAGTTTGCAACGGCTGAGTCGGGAGTTATCCCGAAGAAATTGCAGCAACACGAAACACGGCGGGAACGGTTTACGACAGGAACCGCCAGACGACGAAACGACAGTCGCCCCGTTTCCGCCTTTATGTGCGCAGAATCACTACTCAATACTACTTAAAATCGACTTCGGTTGAATTGTAACCTTTCTAGCCTCCATCTATTGAAGTATTCATCATCCAGCTTGCATGCGTATGCTAAGAGTTGTATGATTTCAATCATCAAGGGCTGAAGCCTTAGGGTGGTTGAGTAGTGGGCTGTGGGTCTGAAAGCAGTGAATCGCCTTTTCCTGAGGGAGAAGCAGTTATGAAACATTTCATCAATCCAATCCCACAGCGATGGTACTCGCCTATCACCAAAGACAGATGAGCTGAAGAGACTTTTTCTCACAAGGCGCATTCCCTCGAGGAGGAAATGACACAGACTGGCTTGTTAAATCATCATCTAAGCAAGGGATGACAAAAAGCTGACGAATCAATCGCCGGCTTTTTTTGTGGCCATTTCTATAGCCTGCAGAGCCATATCGCGAAGAATCGGTCATAAACGACATAACCGCGGTTGGGCAGAGAATAAACCATCTGGCGCTTCTCCAACGACTTGAGCGAAAGTCTGACGCTACTAGCTGCCGGAAGGGAGTATTTGAGCAGAAACTCCTGTCTTAAAGGAGCCTTGACACACTTCTCCTTGGCAATAGCACGCAGCAACGCTGCCTGATTATCAGTGAGAGAAGCATAATAGTTGCTGTAGGCCACATCCATACGCCCGATGATATAATCCACAGCCATCCTCACCAAATCTCCATCCAAAGGCTGGTCATCCATCTCATAGAGTTGGTGGAGTACACTCTGTACATACCATGTCTGTCCGTCAACCAACTGGTAGAGTCCATGAAATACATCGGGATCCATCTTGCGTTTTTGCTTGGCAAAGAAGCCATTTGCGAAAGCCAAGTATTTAGCCTCGTCAATCACACCGAGCGCTGTAATATGAGACGATAGGTAGAATGGTCGCTTGGCTGAGAGAAACATCTCCTCCATCAAGTGCTGCTCACTGCCGGAAAAAATAAACACCGCATTGGGAACAAATTGGATGAACGACCGCAACATGGGCTCAAGACCACCATCAGGGTATTCGCAAATCTGCTGGAACTCATCAATGGCAATGTAGCAACGCCGCTTTGAGTCTGCAATATAACGGAATACGTTCTCCAACGTCTGCCGCTGCTGGTTGGGTTGGATGGTAAAAGAAAGCTGTGGAGTCCCCGAAAGTTCATCAAACGACAACACGGGACTCACACTTCCGAAAAACTTGACTACTTTTCTCATCAGCGACTGCGAAAGTGAATCGAGTGAACCAATAATCCGTGATGCAAAGAGATTGATAAACTGGTTGATGTCACGCGTATTCAAAATATCAATATACACGCAAACTGTTTCCGGCTCCAACTTTTTTATTTCATCAAACACGTGCATGATGAGTCCCGACTTGCCGATTCGACGTGGAGATATAAGCGCCACATTACTCTCGCCCTGCAAATCAGTGATAATTTCCTTCGTTTCCTTCTCACGGTCACAAAAATACTGCGCACCCTTGTAGCCATATTCTACAAACGGATTATGTATTATCGATTTCATATTTCACGTTACACATTTTATGTAATGCAAATTAAACAAAAAATCTCCACCCAAACAAATCTATCCAAAGATATTAGATTTAATTAACTGGCGAACGCCACTTGCCGTTTAAAGAAATGCGTTGAACATTACACTACACGGGTACCTGTAATGCTTCCTCTGTTGAGAAAAAGCACTCATTAAATAGACTAATTGCCACGTAGAAGAAAAAACTTAAAAGAAAATTTGGAAAATTCAAAACTATTTCCTAAATTTGCATTCCATTACCGCCCAAAAGGCGACAAAGACTACTACAAGTTCTGGGGTTGACTGGATTTGACAGCAGGAGGAGTGGTACGTAAGCACGCGGAGTCTCGATGGCTTGCTCCTAAACTAAGTGATCACAAATTAATTGGC
>ONYS01000089.1 GCA_900322095.1 uncultured Prevotella sp. | reverse complement strand
GTTACTTAAAACGTTAAATATCAGAGCACTATATTAACAACTCAACGGGTGATTTCAGCCTCTGTTTTTCGGAACATCTAACTGGACACCCTATCTATTTTACCACTACCTTCTTCCCTCTCACCACATAGACTCCACGCGGCAATACTGCCTCAAGGCGACTGTCTTCGGGCAGCACGCCGACCAGACGGCCTTGCAGATCGTAGACTGCAACCGACTGTCCGAACTGGGCATTTCTGTCCACAATCAAGCGCGACAGACCGGTGGCGGTCTCTACATTGAACGTGTCGGAAACCAACGACAGGCGATCGCCCTCCATGGCCTGAACCGTGAAGGCGTAGTCCTTTTGCGGGTCGAGTCCACTGACACGATAGGTGCAGGATGTTGCAGCCGTACCGACAGCATTGAAGTTCTGCAGCGTTGCGTACTGGTCGTAAAGATAAGTGAGCCACACGTCGTCGAGGAACTGATAGCCACTCGTGGTCTGGGCGGTATCGCGTGTGAGCACGAAGCGTACGCTGTCGGCCTCGCCCACCTCTACGGACTCAATCAGACTCTGGGGTTCGTCGGCCCGATAAGACCAGGCCTGACTCCACTCGCCATCAACATACTTGTCTACCGACAGGCAAAGACCAGCCACGCTGGCTCTGTGCCAGAAGCGTACGCTCTTCACCTTCGCTCCCGGAACGCAGCAGACGAGACGCGCGCTGTCGTTGCGCAGACGGATAGACGGTGATGCCTCGCCGTAATAGCGCGTATAGGCAGAGCTGTGGTCGGTGATATACCAGCCGGCGGGGAATCCTGGATCAGTGCGCGTATAGTTGTCAAAACCAGAACCGTAGGTAGCCGTTCCGTTATGCGTGCGCTCCAAGAGGGCGATGCGATACTGATCAGCCTCAGGCACGGGTTGCCAGCTTGCCGTGAAGTCGGTGCCATTGTAGCCACTTGCCGAAAGTCCCTCGGGTCTGCGCTCCTCTATCTGCAAGGGCAGCGTGGTGAAGGGTACGACGACAGTGTCGGAACGAAGCGTAGCCAACGTCGAGATAACTCTCGCCTCATAGTCGGTTTCAGGTTGCAGCCCCTTCACGTCCAGGAATCCTGCGGCGTCGGTCACGAGGGAGTCGACAGCCACGCCGTTCCTGGTGACATAAGCCTTATAGCCCTCGGCCAGCACGGATGCGGTCCACGACACGCGGGCTGTGGTACCCATGATGTCGCTCACCTCCACCTCAGGCGCAGGCAGGCGATAGTCGGTATTGGTCAGCACAAAGGCTGTCTGGCCCAGCGAATCCTCCGTGAGCCATGCAAAGCCGAAGACGGAGCGGCCATTCCAAGCCGTGAAGTTATAGGCCGTAACATTGCGTGTGCCGGGAAAGGCATCATCGGAATTGCCGGAGTACGAAGGTGTGCGGCCAGCTTCCACAATGTCCACCCGCTGATGACTGGCGTCGGCATTGGCGGTGTTTGTATCCCATACGCTTTGGTCCTCGTCGATGTGCCATACCAGCATTCCGTGGCCGGGAAGGTAGGTGTCCCACGACTTCTGCTGACGGTTCTCAATCAGATAATATTCAGAAGGCTTGCCTGCGATGGAAATCCTGTAGGCCAGTCCCGTATCCTCATAAGGCGACATACGAATCAGCGTGTCGGTAGTTGAGCCGAGAGCAACCGGCGTATCCCATCCGAGGCTGTAGCGCTCAAAGGCCGAGAACGTAGGCGGGCAATTCTGGTCGTCGTTGTAGGAGCCGGCCGCCATCAAGTCCCAATAGCCCGGTTGGTTCGTAGCCGAACTGTTGGCAGTGTTGTAGTGGTCGGCAAGGCCCAACACGTGGCCGAACTCGTGGCAGAAAGTACCAATGCCTACAGTTTTATTGGATTGTCCATTGATTTCCTGCGAAACGGTGTAGCGATCAATCGTCACGCCATCCACTTGGAAGGAATTGTCAGCACGCGAGGTGATGAGATTTCCGCTGTGGGGCCAGATGACATCAGTGTGATAGGAGTCGGCCTGTCCATAACCGGCATAGATACAGTAGACATTGTCTACCTTGCCGTCGCCATCGGTGTCAAACTGGGTAAAGTCTACATTATAAAGACTGTCGACCATCGGCACCGCCTGCTGAATGAGCTTATAGGTCATCGCGCTGCCACTTGCCCCGGCATAGTCGGAGGCGTTGCCCTGAAGTGTGACGGGTCCGTAGACCTTGAACTGCGGATCGTACTTCTCATTGGAACCGTAGCGGTAAAAATCGTAGACGCTGCCTTTGGCCCCATTCTCGCTGAAGCCCTCCTCATGGAAGAAGCGGTCGTAGTAGGCTGCAGGGTCTGAGATGGTGGAGAATGCCACGTCGGCAAACTGAACAAGAATGACGAGCACATCGTGACGGCCCGTTGTAGGCACGTCGCTGATGCGCACGGTCTTTGCAGGCGAGACCGCGCTGACCTGGCGGCGTGCGGCACTCAGCGCTGCGGCGCGGCCTGCGCTGAGCAGCCCGGCCACCTGACTCTTGTCTACAGTTGCAAGAAACCGGCGGGCCTTCTCACTGCGCTGTTGCGGCTGGGCAGCCACGATGCCGCTCGGCGAGAGCTGTCCTTGCTGCAAGAAAGCGTATTCGTAGTTTTGCGTGGCCTCATTGAAGAGGAGCGGATAGCCATCCGAAGTTACGACGACATGGCAATATTCATCGCCCAACTTCTGAATGTAAATCGCCGAGCCATCGGCCTGCAGGGCCCGCATCTGTCCGGGATAGGCAGGAATGGCGTTGGCTGATACGGCGGTCAAGAACATGAGCATCGCCGCAGCAAAGGTCTTGAGAATGTTGTGCATATGTTTCTAAGATTAATTTGTTCCAAATTCAAACGGTGGATAAAGGTATTGCGGCCTATTCAGCCTTTAGGACCTTCCTCGTTGTTCCGTCGCTGAACTTGACGATGTTGAGTCCGCGCTGCATGGCAGGAACGCGCATGCCCGCAGCGTTGTAGACAGCCACCGGCGTTGCCTGCTGGTCGGAATCCAACTGGCCGACGGCCGTAGAGATGTCATCGTTGCCGACGAGCGTCACGTCCTCAGCATTGTAGACATCGCAGTTGTTGCAGTTGGCCTTGTCGTAGTTGCTCACGAAGGCTACAATCTCCATGTTGTCGGCGTCCCATCCGGCATCCAGTGTCGACGTGTAGGTGGCATAGCTGTAGTCGTCGGTCGAGAGAGCAACGGCGTCGCCCATGGGATCGGTGACGAAGCGGCGGTTCACCTTGTCGTGCTGGTAGTTGGCATCCGTAGAACCGCTCTGATAAGCGTGGATACCATTCTCAAGGAGGTCGACCGTCAGTACAGGATTGTTGCCGACAGACTGCCCCTCAATTTGTCTCACGCCCACCTGTATGGTGATGAGCCGCGTGGCGGGATCGTAGTTGCGCTTGAGCGTGATGGCCACTGATGCGGGCTTTGCTTTCTCCTCGTCGATAAGGGAGGTGATGTATTCCGACTCGGGCACTACGAACACCGGGCCCGGAGCTGCACCACTGGTGCCCTGCAAGCTGTAACTTTCGTCGTAGTAATGTCGGTCGAGCATCATACCCGGAGCAAACGTGTTGCTGCCGGAATTGTAAAACCAAGTATACTCCGTGCTTCCGGGGGCCGTCATGTCGTCGGTGCCGAATCCCCAGTGATGGGCCACGGTGATGACATTGTCCTCATGGGCCAGAGCCTGGTCGAGACGCGCATGTCCACTGGGACAGTTCACGCAGTTCTGACCCGTAAACTCCTCAAGCAGCACCTTGCGCGCAATCAGTTCATTCAGCACGCTCAGGTCGCACGTTGCCGTATCGTTGAAGGCATACTCGTCGGCATTGTCGCCCACAGCGCGGACAACAAGTCTTGCCGTATAATTGCCCACGCCCGGAGCCGTGGCGGGAAGCGTGAAACTGCCGGTCTCGCCGGGAAGCACGTCATTGACCGTGGCCTCAGCGGTCTGCGGTCCCTCGCCAAAGTCGTAGCTCATGCTGACCGACGACAGCACCTGGTTGGTGTTGTTGCGGAGCACTCCCGAGAAACTGAACTCGCTGCCGGCGGCCACCGTGGCGGGACTCACCGATACGAGGCCCACATCCGTATGGCTGTAGCTGTCGCCGCTGATGAGGAGCTCGATGCAGAGCGGCTGCTGCCCTGCTGCTGCAAGGTCAGTCCACGTACCGTTGCTGTAGCCGTAGCAGCTGTTGGCCGTAGCGGTGCCGGAGGTTCCCGGACGGACGGAAGTCGCCACGTCGTAGCCCACGTAGAGGTCGCCTGTGGGATAAGTCACCGGTTTACTGAAGTAGATGTCGTTCCACCCTTGATAGAGGGTTTGCGACTTGCCCGAATACAAGTCACTGCCATCAAGGCTGGAACGCAAAAACA
This sequence comes from uncultured Prevotella sp., assembly GCA_900322095.1. Lineage (GTDB taxonomy): Bacteria > Bacteroidota > Bacteroidia > Bacteroidales > Bacteroidaceae > Prevotella. The sequence goes on along the minus strand of ONYS01000089.1, from coordinate 7,496 downwards.
CATTGACGCCCGAGACCACATCGCTGTTCAGGCCGATGCGCACGCCCACAATGGTGCTCCCGGCATACATGGGAAAGTCTGCGGTCGGGAAGAAGGCAGCCACTTTCGTATAGCCGCTCACGGCCGACTCCACATTTCCTCCGTCGCAATAGCCCAGCGAGACGTCGTCGGCTACGACTGGGAGGGAAAGACCCAATGACAACAATAAGATGTAGAAATTCTTTATCATATTATGATTTGCGATTCAAATAGGAATAATCAGAAAAAATTGGGGGACCGGTCACTGACCATGCAGCGCCGGTCCTCCGCATTTTAATTACAGTTGAGTGAGATGATTATTTCAGCATCATCTTGCGCTTATAGTTCAATCCGTTGCCCGTGACGCGCATCAGGTAGACTCCCTGAGGAGTATTGAATTCCACGATGTTGCGTCCCTGCTTTACAGCCTGGTTGCAGACAACCATGCCGGCAGCATTGGTGACAAGGAATTGAGCGTCGCGAGAGACGATGACCTCAAACTTACCACTCTCGTTGAGCTGACGTACAACCACATCGGCCGTGCTGCTCACGCCGTTGATGCGATCAGTACCGTCGGTAGTCAAGGCACCGGAGAATGCAGGCTCAGAGTTGCCGCTTGCATAGACAGCCTTCACTGCCCAGCGGTAGTCGTTGCCAGCCTCAACGCTTGTCCAGCCATTGTCGGTGTAGCTGAGCTCACTGATGGGCTGCTGCGTGAGTTGTGTCCAAGTGCTCTCGTCGCTCTCATTGCCGCGTGCGAGACGATATACGAGATATCCCTTCACAGGCAGCTCGGCTGCCAGTTGCGGATGGTTGACGGCGGTGAGCTTTGGAGCGGCCATACGGCTGAGCTTCATGCCCTTGGCATTGCTGCCGTAAGCCTCGGCCTTAGCCAAAGCTGCAGCCTTTGCCGGAGCAGCCTCGCTGTCAATGGCCTCGCAGTAGGTGTGGACAAGAACGTTGTAGTCATAGTTGGAAACGGCTGTTTGAAGCTCTATCCATCCTTGACCGAAGTTGGCCCAGTCGGCCTTTCCGGTCACGCAAGGACCATTATCGATACCAAATACGGAGCCGGAACCAATGAACGTGTAGCCCACGAGCAGGGTCTCGTCGCCCGATACATAGTAGGGCTCGTCGAGCTCAACCTCGTTCCAGGTATCCATCACCACGTCTTCTGCTCTCTGAGAAGCCACCTCCTCGAATCCGTCAGCGGTCTGGCGCCATACCTTAACGGTCCAGTTGGAGCCTTCGGTGACAGGATTGCTCTGAGAGTTGGTCGGGTAGAAAGCAATCTTGGAGATGTAGAGTTCCTTCATGCCTTTGGCCGTCTGGTCCTCAGGAGTGAACAGCTGACCTGTAGAACCGGAACCTGTAGAGGAACCGAAGCCACCAATCACGTTGCCATTGTCCCAGTAGGCCCAGCCTTCAGTAGGAGCATAAGCACCCGGCTTGCGCCATGTGACAGTGACGTTTTGGTTGTCGCTTGCTGCCTCAGCCTCAACAGCCACAGGCAGTGCCTTGATTTCGGAGAGCTGGAAGTCGTAGCTGACCTCAGCATCGTCGAACTCGCGGCTGACGGTGATCGTGTCGTAGCCTTCCTTAGCAACAGTGACCGTGTAGGTGTTCTGTGCAATCTCAGGAATCAGAGCCGAGCCATCCTCGCCGACAACTCCATGATACTCGTTCTGGCCACGTACGATGTCGACCGTAGCTCCAGCGGCTGAGAGGCCGTTGTTGGTGGAGACGTTGATCGTTGCCAGCGAGACTTGTCCCTTGGGCAGGTTCTTGCTGAATACGGGCTCAGAAAGCGTATTGCCGAAATAGAGAGCCTTCACGGCATAAGTATAGTCGTCGTCGCTGACCTGCTCCCAAGTCGGATCGGTATAGTAGGCGTCGGCCAACGGCTCAGCGTTGACGAGGGTCCACTTGCTGTCATCGGCCTTGTCGGCGGTCTTCATGCGATAGACGTTGTAAGCCACTTCGTCGGGATGATCCTCAGACGGGTCAGCGACATTGGTCACATGGGCTGCGATCATCAGATTTACATTATAGTCGGGGAGATTGACCCAGCCATAAGTATAAGTGTGATAATCAAATCCATAGTACATCAGACCTCCAGTCTGCCAAGGACCGGCATCGAGCGCCACAGGAGTCTTGCCTGTCTGCGGCAAGAACTTGTAGCCGATGTAGTAGGACTTGTCGGGGTCAATCAGAACCGGCTTATCCAGACGGACGCCAATCCACTGGCCGCCCTTAGCTACGCTGACATTCTTGTTCCAAGCCAAGACTTCGCTGCCTTCAAGACCGCTCCACAACTGCACGTTGTAGTTGTCGGCATCTCCAGCATAGAAATTGATACTGTCGATATAGAACGAAGTGTAATCGTAACCTGCAAGATCCTCACCGCTGAAGTGCTGTCCCATCAACATGGAATCAGTTACGTTGAAGGTTCCGCTGGTATAATATTCCATCGTACTCTTGGTGAGCGTGTCGGTGATGGCAGCAGAAGGAGCGTTCCATCCCAGACGTGCCTCATGAATATAGTCGACAGCTGTCAGCATAGAGGCAGGCTTGGCTGCAAACACGAGCTGTGCGTTCTCGGCAACATTCTTGTCGCCAACAGTAACACTCTTCGAGAACCGGTTAAAGTAGGGTTTCATCACCTGGAGTGTATATCCGTTGAAGTGAACGTTGTTGAAGACAGCCTGACCATTGGCGGCCGTGCGCTGTTTCAGCACCTTTCCGTCTCCACGGAGGACAACCTCTGCGCCCTGCGCGTCGCCCTTGTCGGCAGTGACGTCGACCGTCACGGTTGCATAGCGTCCCTTGTCCACACCGTCGGAGAATGTAGCATCCGACTGAATCTCGGAGCCCCATTTCGGCGTGCCGTAAGTAGATGTGACAGCGAAGCGGTAAGGTTTCTGCGGAATCGTATCCCATCCGGCGTCGGTGAAGCTGAGAGCAGTGACAGGCTCAGCGTTCAGCTTTGTCCAGTTGGCTGTGTTGGATTCATCACCACAGGCCAGGCGATAGACGTTGTATCCCTTAGGCTGCTTACGTACAGGAACCTTGGCAGGAGCTGACTGAACAGCTGCGGGCTTGTCGAGCAACAGCATCTGGAAGACCGAAGCCTGAGTGGCGGCCGTGTCTTTCTTACTGCTGGTCGGGCTCTCGGGCAGACCCGTAATCTCATTGAAGGTCATGCCATTCAGCAAGGCACGTGAGCGGACCATAGATCTGGCGGCCTTTGCAGCAGCGCTCTCGGTGGAAACCCACTCTACAGGAGCTGCATTGTGGTCGTTGGACAGTACGGCTTGCATTGCCCAATTGTAATTCATCGACCCGGGAAGTTCCGCACGCGCAGTGGTCCACACCTTGTTGGTATTGTCGTAGATTACATCGCCACCCTCAACGGCAGGACCTGCGTCGAAGCCTACAGGATAAGAGCCTGTACGGGCCTCCACTTTATAACCCACGACAAGACTCTTGGTCAAGTCAATCTTATAAGGATGAGTGAGCTGATGAGTGTTCCACTCCTGGAAGCTCGTCGGCGACATATCCTCTTGATAAACGAGGGCCTCATTGCCCGTCTCGCCTTGCCAGATGCAGAGCTTGAACGTGGCAGTACACATAGGAACATAGCGCAATGCGCTGATGTAGTAAAGGCTGTCGACATCGGCAGCTGCAAGCTCGGCAGGACTGAAGCGCTGGCCGATAAACATCCCATTGGGACCACCGAACAGGCCAACAGCCTCTTCGGCACCCTTCGAGACGGTGATGGGCAGAATCGGCTCGTTCCAGGTCACTACAGCAGAGTCGCCCGTATCAACAGCATTTACTGTGTAAGGAGAGGCTGTTGAAGGAGTCAAGGCAATATTGTTCCACTGATAAGGCTGACCGCCCCAGCTACGGAACGACATATTGCTGTAAGAACTTGTCTCATAGTCCTCTGCCTTTACTATGAAAGTATAAGGACGGCCGGAGTAGACGCTGTCAATAGAGAAGCGGCCTGCAGAGTCGGTAGTGGCTGTGAGATAATTGTCGCCGTCGAGGATAATCGTAGCGCCTGCGATTGGAATCGTGTTGTCAACACGGTCACAGACATTACCCGTAAAGGTTATCGGATCGGCTTTCTGAACAATGATATTGGCCGTAGATTCCTGACCGGCCGTAACCATAGCATAGCCGTAACCGGTCTGATACAGCGGGGCTGAGGTCTGCAAGGACGCATAGCCTGCGGGAACATAAGGCAACGAATAAGTACCGTCTTCAGCCGTTGTCGTACTCATCAAGCGCTCATAGCCAACAAACACGGTAGCATTGGCCACTCCAGTGCTGTCGGAAGTCATCACCTTACCTGTGATGGAGCCCGTGTTGGTATGATCGATGAAGAACATTGTATTGGGGACATAAGAGAAAAGCGAACCGCTGTTGGGATCTGGATTGTCAGGATCAATATCTGCATGATCCTGGTAGGTTCTGGCACGCGATGCACCCAGCCCATACTCCGTGCAGTAGGTACCCATACCATAGCCGTCGTTGAAGAATGCCAAGGCATCGTCCGGCCCGACAACCATCACGGCAACATTGCCGCCGGCATAGTCGAATGGAGTTGTAAACGGAATGACGAGATCATAAACACCCCGCTTGAGGTTGAGCGTTCCGTCGAAGACAAGCTGCATCTCTGAGGCGGGAATCCATCCCTTGTTCAAATCGGACTGGGACGTTGTGGCCATGTAGACTTTGAACGGCTGGCCGTAGTAATCCCTGCTCTGGCCCATGCGCACTTTGTAGGCAATGGAGTCAATCGTTCCGGCAAGGCCCTGAAAGTCCTCACTGCGATAGATGGTCTCGCTCAGATTCTTATCCCCATAATAGAAAGGCAAGGCGGTAGAGACATCGGATGAAGTACCGATGGTCACAGATTTCACATAGCTTGGCTGGATGTTGAGATAGGAGGCGCGTGTCTGGTTGTCGCCCTCGCACTCGTCACCGTCCATCACCACTTTGCCATAGACAGCAAAACGACCTTCGGCAGAAGAGGGAACTGTCCAAGTGATATTGGCAGTGCCAGAAGCGCCAGAAGCCAGCGGGCGGCTGACTGCCTGCTCACCAAGCACGTTGCCGTCGGCATCGAGAAGCTGCACGGTGAACTTTGAAGTGCTGCCCGTACCTCTATTATAATAGGTAACGCCAGTAGAAGCCTGAGCGCCTGCCGTCGGAGCCGTGTCGAGATTGCGCAGCGAGGCGGCCTCAACATTCTTGTCCAGCACTTCCTCTATACGGACATTGTCCATGTAGAAGTAGCGGGCTCCCGTATCATGAAGCCAGAAAGAGAAGTAATAGACTCCCGACTCTGAGGGAGTGATATCCTGAGTCACGGTGTTCCACGTTGCGGAAGTCACACTTGCCAGGCTCACCACTTCATTGACCTGTGAGCTCATCGTCTTGGCCTTGCCATAAGCCACAGAAAGGCTGAACGCCTGCAAGGGAGGGTTAACTACATCGAACGACACACGGTATTTCTTGCCGGCATTGAGTTCTACTGGCGGCGAATAGAGCGTCTCGTCCTTGTCCACTTCGGTTTGTGTATAGTCGTAGCCGATGCAGGTGGGGCCTCCATTACCCATGGCTCCGTTGAACACCCACGTGTGGCCGTCATTGTTGTTGTCGGCGATGGTCCATGTAGCATAGGTCGTGCTGTCTTCCCAGTCTTCACGGATGGGCAATGCAGCGCTTGAGCCGGCCACAACGCCTGCAGAGACTGCCGTACCACCAAGTCCGGCCGCATTGCGCGTTGTCACCTCATACACATAGTTGCCATAATCATCAAGATCCTCATCCTCGTAGGAGGTTTCGGCGTAGTTCTTCTCGAGAACCTTGTTGCCGGGCTGGCGCACGATGCGGTAGGCAAGACCCGAGGGATCATACCAGCCACCCTTAGCACCAAACTCAGGCTTGTTCCATTCAAGACTGATCACTCCAGCACCCTCGTCGTAGTCGACGGTGAGTTTCTGGGGAGCACCGGGCATGTCGATACCCACGAAAGTATTCACCGTAGCGGGGGCACTCTCGCCGGTGGTGTTGCCCACCACGACGCTGTAAGTATGCTTGCCCTCAGTAGGATTCGGGTCGGTCCAGGTCATTTGGGCACCGGGCTCAACGCCGTCGGTAATGACGACAGAATCCTCCTCATCCTTGAATATCTTCACATACGACAGCATATCGAGCTGTTCGCCTTTCTTGCTCAGCGTAGGCAGCGTCCATTTCAGGCCCATGCTCACCTCGCCGTTGGCTCCCGGCACCTGCTTCAGGTCGGCCACGGCGGCGGGAACAGCATTGTTGCTCACAGGCTGCACGTTGAACTCATCGATGTAGATTTGATAGCTCAACGCCGTACTGTTCGTTCGATAAGGCGTATCGTCGTGGAAGGCGATATAATAATCGCCGTCGGCCGGAACTTCAAAGTCGGCGGAATAGGTACCCCATGCGTCACCAATATAGTCCAGCAGCTTCGTCTTGTTCACCGTGTCGGTGGGCGACGAGAGCAGATAGACATGCATACTGGCATCAAACCAGTTGGAGAGGTAGAACGACGTGCGGTAGGTCATTCCCTGCTTCATGTTGAGCGCAGGACTGATAAACCAGTTGTCGCAGCCCTCCTGATGGCCAAACCGTTGATTGAGCGTGGCGGCACCCGTATAGTTCTTACCCGACCATTGGCTCCACTGCCACTTCAGCGAAGTGACCACATTAATCTGTGACCATCGCGAGAGGAAAGTGGAGTCATCAAAGTTTTCCGAGTAAGGCAAATCGGCACCCGCTTTCATGGGCGTTGCCTTCTGCACGGTTTTCTTCACTGGCGGTGGCAGTTGCGCCCTACCCCAAGCTGGGGAGGACGACATGGCCGCTAAGAAAAAAGCCAATGCAAATGTCAGAAGTTGACAACATCTTTTCATAAGCAATTGGAATTAAATGATTATTAACAATGAAACTAACTTATTTCCCGACAGCAAAAAAAAAAAATTAATGTTACGAAAAACAATTAATTTCGCTCTCAGCAACTCTATTTTCAAGAAATTAAAGATAAAAATGAAGAAAAAAGCAGAAAAAGATAGGAGCGGCGGTATTCTTGCCGCCGAAGGGATATAAGACCCAACCCCTCCCTACTGAGGGAGGGGAGAAGCAAATCGAGGTCAATCATAATACAATCATATATCTTTCTTAGTCGTCAGGAATGACTACCCACCTACCATTCGGTTTTCTATGTTAATTTACCCGGTGATATTCTCCCCCCTCCCTCAGTAGGGAGGGGTTGGGGGTGGGTCTGCTAGTTGTGGTTTTTTGTTATCCATTCAATCGTCACCTTCGTTCGTTCAGTGACAACTGTCACCTTACCTTTGCAGTTGATAGAAAACGAGGGTAAAACCTTGTTGTTTCTCGGTTAATTTTTACCTTTGTTGTAGTAAGGGAAAATT
>ONYS01000091.1 GCA_900322095.1 uncultured Prevotella sp. | reverse complement strand
CTGGTCAACCGAGCACCTGCCCAAGAATTGGGTTACAGAACGGACCAAGACGCTCAGAAAAGTGAGCTAAAATTGGCACAACGAATTGGACACCCTAGTAATTTGCTTGGTAGGTAGTAGTATTTAATAAACAGTTCCTAGTTCCTGGTTTGCTCGGTGCCCGAATGATGGACGGCAATAAATAAAAAAGCTGGAGCCTACTGCTAGGCTCCAGCTTTTATGCTGATAGGGATGGACTGAGTCTTATTCCTTGTTTGCTCTCTTGCGCTCCAGGTGGTCGAGGATGATCTTGCGCATACGCATGCTCTTAGGAGTCACCTCAACATACTCGTCGCTCTTGATATACTCCAGGCATTCCTCCAGACTCATTACGGTCTTCGGGATGACGTGGGCCTTCTCGTCACTTCCGCTGGCACGCACGTTGGTCAGCTGCTTGGCTTTGGTGACGTTGATGACGAGGTCGTTGTCATGAACGTGCTCGCCAACCACCTGTCCGGCATAGACTTCCTCACCCGGATCGATGAAAAACTTGCCGCGGTCCTGCAACTTATCGATAGAGTAAGCGTAGGCTGTACCGGTCTCCATGGCAATCATAGAACCGTTGGTACGGCGAACAATCTCTCCCTTGTAGGGCTGATACTCCTTGAAGCGGTGGGCCATGATGGCTTCACCCTGGCTGGCTGTGAGCACATTGGTACGCAAGCCGATGATACCACGCGAAGGAATGTCGAACGTGATGTTCACGCGGTCGCCCTCAGGCTCCATGCCGGTGAGCTCTCCCTTGCGGCGCGTCACCATATCCACCATCTTGCTCGAGTAGTCGTTGGGCACATTGATGTCGAGTTCCTCAATAGGCTCGCACTTCTGACCGTTGATTTCCTTGTAGATTACCTGCGGCTGACCCACCTGCAGTTCGAATCCCTCACGGCGCATGGTTTCGATGAGCACCGAGAGATGAAGCACGCCACGACCACTGACAATCCACTTGTCGGTAGAGCCTTCAACAGGCTTCACGCGAAGGGCGAGGTTCTTCTCCAATTCTTTCTGCAAGCGCTCATTGATGTGGCGCGAAGTGCAGTATTTGCCTTCGCGGCCGAAGAACGGAGAGTCGTTGATGGTGAACAGCATGCTCATCGTAGGCTCGTCGACAGCGATCGGTGGCAGAGGTTCCGGATTCTCAAAGTCGGCGATGGTGTCGCCAATCTCGAAGTTCTCCAGACCGATCACAGCGCAGATGTCGCCGCTCTCAACGGCGTCGGTGCGCTTGTGGCCGATGCCTTCGAAGGTGTGGAGCTCCTTGATCTTGGTCTTCTCCTGCGTGCCGTCGCGGTGGCAGATGGTGATATTCATTCCGTCGCACAGCGTGCCGCGGTGAACGCGACCCACTGCGATACGGCCTGTGTAGTTGCTGTAGTCGAGTGAAGTGATGAGCATCTGGGGTGTTCCCTCGAGATGCTTCGGTGCAGGAATCACCTCAAGAATCTTGTCGAGCAGATAGTCGATGTTTCCCGTTGGAGTCTTCCAGTCTTCACCCATCCAGCCGTTCTTAGCCGAACCGTAGACTACGGGGAAGTCGAGCTGATCCTCTGTGGCATTGAGGTCGCACATCAGGTCGAAAACCATTTCATAGACCTGCTCGGGGCGGCAGTTGGGCTTATCCACCTTGTTCACCACGACGATGGGCTTCAAGCCGATCTGCAGAGCCTTCTGCAGCACGAAGCGTGTCTGAGGCATGGGGCCCTCGAAGGCGTCGACCAGCAGCAGACAGCCGTCGGCCATGTTGAGCACGCGCTCTACCTCACCGCCAAAGTCGGAGTGTCCAGGAGTATCGAGAATATTAATTTTTGTGCCTTTCCATTTGATTGAGACGTTTTTAGAAAGAATCGTTATCCCTCGCTCGCGCTCCAGATCATTGGAGTCGAGCACTTCCCCGCTGTTGTCCTGGCCGTCACGGAACAGTTTACCAGCGAGCATCATCTTGTCTACCAAGGTTGTCTTACCATGGTCTACGTGCGCAATAACTGCGATGTTACGAATGTCTTGCATCTTGTTTACCTTAAAATAGCTATTTTTATGAGTGCAAAATTACAAAAAAAACGGCTAATATTTGTGCGTTAGTATAAAAAGTTGTAACTTTGCACCGCATTTTCGGAAAATCCGATGCATTCGACAGCGTGAGGCAGTTGTGATTAAGGCTCCAGGCGCTCGAAGGATGTAATGATGCACCAACAATTAATCAACAAAAACAAAATGTATTTAGACAAAGCAAAGAAGGAAGAGATTTTCGAGAAGAACGGTAACGGCAAGACAGACACAGGTTCTGCAGAGAGCCAGATCGCTCTGTTCACCTATCGTATTCAGCACCTCACAGAGCATGTGAAGAGAAACCACAAGGACTTCGTGACCACTCGTTCACTGACTCAGCTCGTAGGTAAGCGTCGCGCTCTGCTCAACTATCTCTACGACCGCGACATCGAGCGTTATCGTGCTATCGTGAAGAAGCTCGGTCTGCGTAAGTAATCTCGCCCCTCTTCATCAACGAATAAAGCCTGCTTGCAGCAATGCAAAGCAGGCTTTTTCTATGTTTATAGGTTTTGTTCCTACGATTTAGAAGTCAAGAACATTGTCATTTCCAATGATTTCTTTCAGCGGCACCATCACGAAGTCCCTCTCCTTGATGTGGGGATGGGGAATTGTCAGTTCAGGCGTGTCCAGCTTCAGATGGTCGTAATAGAGGATGTCGATGTCGATCAAACGGTCGTGATAGACTCCATTCTTCGATTTCTCCGTTCGGCCGATGCTCCTCTCAATCTCTTGCGTTGCTTGGAGCAGCTGCATGGGCGAAAGTGCCGTCCTGATACGGCAGCAGGCATTCAGAAAATTGTTCTCCGACTGGAATCCCCACGGCTTAGTCTCGATAACAGACGACACGCGCTCCAACGTCCCAACCCGAAGGCTGAGCTGTTGGAGCGCGCTCTGTATATTCTCTTCCCGATGGCCAAGGTTGGTACCTAGGCTCAGATAGACGAGATGTTGATGTTCACTCATTGCTGTTAGTCGTTGACAATCAGCAGACTGTCGCCGAAACAGCCAAACTTGTAGCCGTTCTGTACGGCCAGTTCGTAGCACTCCATCACGTTGTCGTAGCCGCCGAAGGCTGCCGTCTCCATGAGCAGTGTCGATTTGGGGTGGTAGAAGTTGGCCACCATGGTGTCGGCCAGTCCGAAGTCGTAGGGCGGGAAGATGAACTTATTGGTCCAGCCCTCATATTCCTTCAGGAATCCGTCGGTGCCTACGGCGGTCTCTGTAGCCTTCACCACGCTGGTGCCGATGGCGCAGACGTGATGGCCGGCCTGCTTGGTCTTGTTGACGATGTCGCAGGCTTCCTTGTTGACGAACATCTGCTCAGAGTCCATCTTGTGCTTCGTCAGGTCTTCCACCTCAATGTCGTTGAAGTTGCCCAGTCCGCAGTGGAGCGTGATGTAGGCGCAGTTGATGCCTTTGATCTCCATGCGCTTCATCAGCTCGCGGCTGAAGTGCAAGCCCGTGGCCGGAGCCGTCACGGCACCTCCGTTCTTGGCGTAGATGCACTGGAAGTATTCCATATCCTCGGCTGTGGCGTGGCTGAAGTCGTCGGGCAGGGGCGAGGGAATCGGATTGCCTTGCTCGTCCTTCATGTTCTCATATTTCTTGGGATTCTTCTTCATGTCCTCGTGAAGAATTGCCGTACGTGCGTCGACGATGTAGCGTGGCAGCGGTGCCTCTCCCAGAGCGAAGAGCTCGCGCTTGAACTCATCGTGGGGACAGTCGTAGAGAAAGCGCAGCGTGCGTCCGCGGCTTGTCGTATTGTCGATCACCTCGGCCACCATCGAGCCGCTGTCGTCGAAGAACAGCTTGTTGCCAATGCGTATCTTGCGGGCAGGCTCCACCAGAACGTCCCACAGACGCTGGTCGGCATTGAGCTCGCGCAGGAGGAACACTTCGATTTTGGCATCGGTCTTCTCCTTCATGCCATAGAGGCGGGCGGGGAAGACTTTTGTGTCGTTGAATACGAAAGTATCGCCTTCGTCGAAATAATCGAGTATGTTGCGGAAGTCGAGGAACTCGCCCTTAATGGGGTTGCCCTTGGCGTCTTTCTTATACATTTCAATTTCGCCCGAGACACGATGAAGCACCATCAGGCGTGACTCGTCGCGACGAATCACGTTGAAGCTGGATTTCTTTCCATTTTCATCTGTGAACTCGCGCTTGAAGCTGTGGGGATAGAGAGCGATGCTCTCTTCCGGAAGGTCGAAAGCGAACTGTGATAATTTCATATGTATATTACTCCTTGTTGTTTTGCTTATCAAAGACCTCGGTAACCCATTCATCAAAATGGTCGAAGTCTATACAATTCTCCACTTTGTAATCTCCCACCCGTGTGCGCCGGAGGGATAAGAGATAGGCGCCGCTCTGCACGGCGCGGCCAATGTCGCGGGCCAGGGCGCGGATGTAGGTTCCCTTTCCGCACACCACGCGGATGGTGAGCTGTTTCGCTTTGTCATTATAGTCCAGCACCTCGATCTCGTCGATGTGGATGTGCTTGGGCTTGAGGTTCACCTCCTCGCCATTACGGCGCATCTTGTAGGCCCGCTCGCCCTCGATTTTGCAGGCGCTGTAGGACGGTGGCACCTGGTCTATATCACCGACAAAACGCGGCAGCACTTCATCGATCAGCTGTCGCGTAATGTGTTGGGTAGGATAGGTCGCGTTGACCTCATGCTCTCTGTCGTAAGAAGCCGTCGTAGCACCGAACTGCAGCACGGCGATATACTCCTTTGTGTGGTTCTGCAATTCTTCTATCTGCTTGGTGCAGCGTCCGGTACACAGAATCAGCACGCCCGTGGCCAGCGGATCCAGTGTGCCTGCGTGGCCCACCTTCACCTTCTGCCCCACATGCTGGGTGAGCACCCAGCGGCAGTGAGCCAACGCTCCGAAGCTCGACATTCTGTAGGGCTTGTCGATAGCCAGAATCTCTCCTTTGATGAAATCCATACGATCACTCAAACATCACCATGCTGTGGCCCGTCAGCATCCAAATGAGAATGAATGCGCCCACGATGATGCGGTAGATACCGAACCACTTGAAGCCATACTTCGACAGGAAGTCGACAAACCATTTCATGGCAAGCAAGGCCACAACGAAGGCTATCACGCTGCCCACGATGAGCAAGAAGATATTCTCGCCTGTTGCCCATGATGTGCCAACGGCCTGGTCGCCAATGAAGAGTTCCAGAAGGTCGAGGCCTGTGGCGGCAGCCATTGTCGGCACGGCCAGGAAGAAAGAGAATTCTGCGGCGCGACGGCGGGTGAGCTTCTGCGACATACCACCGACGATAGTGGCCATACTGCGGCTCGTTCCAGGAATCATCGAGAAGCACTGGATGACGCCAATCCAGAAGGCGCGGCGCTCGGTGAGCTCGTTGGCCTCACTTCCCTTGTTGAAGATCTGGTCGCAGAAGAGCATGAACACACCACCAATGACGAGCATGATGGGTACAATCCAGATAGCATTCTCCGGATTGAGCATGAAGTCAATCATGCCGCTCTTCTTCACGAGCAGGCCAATCACGCCCGTAGGAATGAAGGCCACCACGAGCAGCCAGTAGAAGTTCCACTTGTGCTTGAACTTCTGCCAACTCGTACTTCCGGCTGGTGCCGGTGTATGGTCGAGGCGGAAGAAGCGCTTCCAGTAGAGCACCACCACTGAAAGAATGGCGCCAAACTGTATGATGACGGTGAAGGCTCTAACGAAAGCGGAGTTCTGTACGCCAAGCAGATTCTCGGCAATGAGCATATGACCGGTAGAGGAAACGGGCAGAAACTCCGTCAGTCCCTCCACGATGGCTATGATAATAGTCTGAATTAAATCCATTGTGTCGTCCGCTTACTTTACTGCCTCCTTGCTGTCAGCGTTCTCAGTGTCGTCTTTTTTATGATAGATCACGCCTGCTATCATCGAGATGTAGCCTATGAAGCACACAACGGGAGCCACCTTGATGTGTATGCCGGCGAAGACTTCTGGGTTGAAATGGTTAGTGGTCGAGGGAGCACAAGCCATGAGGATGAATCCCAGGATGACGATGCACATGCCGACAGCCAACATGATGAAGTTGGTGCGGCCGAAAGCATAATTTCTTTTGTCCATTGTTATGTTTTAAATTTTATAGAGTTCGCCAGCCTTCATCTTCAGGAAACTGCTGACGGAAATGTTAGCACAGATAGCTGTGATGATGATGCCGAAGAGGAACACCACGCCTGCGGTGATGGCCAGCACTTGCCATGTGGCCACGTTCAGGATGTCGGGCTCAAAGTTGTAGAGGGCGTAGAAGCATCCTCCCAGTACGAGATTGGCAATCACTGCGCCCAGGAATCCAATTCCCACGGCTCGCAATACGAACGGCCTTCGGATGAAACCCCACGACGCGCCCACGAGCTTCATGGTGTGGATGGAGAACCGGCGGGCATAGATGCCAAGGCGCACGGTGTTGTTGATGAGCGAGAACGATACGAGCGTGAGCAGGACGGCCAGGAAGAGCAGTCCAATGCCGATTTTGGCCAGATTGCGGTTGACCACCTCGATGAGTCCTTTCTGATAGTTCACCTCCGTCACCTTTGGCATCTTCTTCAGCTCGGCTGAAATCCATGTCAGAGAGTCGTTGTTGGCATAATCAGAGATCATGGTAAGTTCGAGAAACGACTGGTAGGGGTTCTCGCCGTCAGTGAATTCCGTGGGATTGATCCCCATCTCCTTGGTGGCCTCTTTCAGGGCTTGCTCCTTGCTGACGTATTGAATGTTCTTTATGTAGGGGCGTGTCTTAAGCTTTTGGCAGACTCCTTGTGCTTCGGGGGTAGTCATGTCCTGATCGAACATCACGGTAACAACAAAATTCTCTTTAACCGAAGCTGAAAGGTTGCGTCCCGTAAGGCCAAAGAACACAACAATACCAAGAAGGATGAGCACCAAAGCGATGCTGATGCATAGCGTTACGGCCTGCAAGCTTGAGCGTTTGCTGGCTTTATTTCTTCTTTTTCCCATTTCTAATGATGCGCATTAATCGAAATTCGGTGCAAAGTAACAAAAAAAATGTTGAATAAACGAGAGTTTAACTAGTATTAACAACCCTCGTAGAATATTTTTGCTTACCTTTGTTGACGTTTTAAAATCAACGGCCAGGCTCCGGCCTTGCCGAAAATGTAATATGCAGATAATTGATGCATTAGTAAAGGATTGAGCATTATGTCAACGATTATTTATCCATCGCCCATCTATGGGCCTGTCCATTCGCGTCGATTGGGCATCAGTTTGGGAATTAACCTCATGCCGGCCGACGGAAAGATTTGTACGTTCGACTGCATCTATTGCGAGTGTGGCTACAACCGCGACCGCCGTACGCACAGCAAGCATCCCTCGCGAGCCACAGTGGCCAGCGCGCTCGAGCGCCAGTTGCGCAAGATGCACGATGAGGGAGTGCATCCCGATGTGCTCACTTTTGCCGGAAACGGTGAGCCGACGAGCCATCCCGACTTCCCGGGTATCATCGACGACACCATACGGCTGCGCGATGAGCTCTGCCCCAAGGCCAAGGTGAGCGTGCTCAGCAACTCCACGTTTATCAACAAACCCGCCATCCGCGAGGCTTTGATGAAGGTAGACAACAATATCCTGAAGCTCGACACCGTTGACGCTTCCTATATTAATAAGGTAGACCGTCCGCAGCAGCCATCGTACGACGTGAACAAAATCATCGAGAACATGAAACTCTTCAAGGGTCACTTGATCATTCAGACGATGTTCATGCGTGGCACCACTGACGAAGGCGCCGACGTGGACAACACTTCTGATGCCTTTGTCGAGCCTTGGCTGAAATCCGTTGCCGACATTGCTCCTCGCGAGGTGATGATCTATACCATCGACCGCGAGACCCCCGACAGCCATCTTCTCAAGGCCAGCCACGAACAGCTCGACGCCATCTGTGCCCGTGTGAAGGCACTCGGCATCGAATGTACGGCATCCTATTAAAACGCCTAATCCGCTCAGCAATAACCTGTTGTCCTGCCGGATTAAGCTCTGGTCTGTGGAAGCGCAAATAGATTAGTTTAGAGGAGAAAACGGACAGAGAATGAAGCAATAATCCAGCAATAGTTTCGTTTCACTGATAAATGATATAGATTATGAAGAAAGTATTACTTGTCGTGTGTCTTGCGTTATCCTCGATGTGCGCTATGGCTCAGAATGGAGTGGGGAAGTGGTCGCTTATCCCCCATATAGGAGTGTCGGTAGTCTCAATGACCTCAGACTATTTTCCGTCGGATGATGTAACGTGGAAGACGGATACGAAGTTCCGTTCCAATGTCGCCGGTGGCCTGGATTTGGAATATCAGTATTCGCCGTCGGTGGCGTTTTCGGGTGGACTGTGGTATCGTGAAGGTGGTACGCGCTATAAGGATTTGACGATTTCTATGGACGAGACCGAAGGAACCGGACGTGCCTTCCACGATGCTTACGTCAGGCTCAATTATCTGGCCGTTCCCCTGATGGCCCACGTCTATCTGGCCAAGGGTCTCTCGTTGAATGGCGGTATCGAGCCTGCTTTCCTCATCAAGCAGCGCTCGCAATATCAGATGCAGTCGTACACCTACGATTCGCAGAAAAAATCCTGGCAAGATGATGTGAACCGGAAGTATACTGATGACAGCAACGAGAACTATCAGACTTTTATGTTGTCGATTCCTGTTGGAGTGAGCTACGAATATGAGCATGTGATTCTCGATGCCCGCTATGAGTTTGGACTGACCAAGGTGTTCAAAGACAATCTCTCTGATGCCCGTACGCATGGCCTGGTATTCACCATGGGCTATCGGCTGGGGCTGTAAACGACCCACCCCCATCCCCTCCCTACAAAGGGAGGGGAGAACAAACCGGTGCGAACTCGTAGGAGGCGGTAGGAGGGCCGTCATTCCTGACGGCCAAGGAAGAACTCTGATTGCGCTTCAGAAGTAAATCTTTCGTCGTCAAGAATGACGACGCTCCTTTAACTCCAAAGGAAGGAGAGTTAATCAGAGCTATTAACCAGCCCGGAATGGGCTGACTCTCGGTAACCCCAGTCAAGCGACGTTAGGAGCGCAGACTGGGGATAACGATAACCCTTTCCCTTGGACTCAGTGCCCCGAAGGCGGCACACCAGCACGAAGTGCGCTGAACAACTACCTTCTCATATAGCAAAGATTTACTATCAGACGAAATTTGAAATCATTATGTTCAAATTCTTAGTTTATTTGATTATCTTTGCAGACCGAAAACCCATAACTAAAATAGATTAATGAAAAGAACTTTCTTTTGCCTCGCTTTACTGCTGACCTTCTTCCCTCTTTGGGCGCAAGTAAACGAGAAACCATTCGTCGTACCTGAAGTGACGCAATGGGAGGGTGCTACCGGAGAAGTGGTTCCCAGCGGCAGAGTTGTCGCAAAAAGCAAAGCCTTCGCTGCCGTGGCCCGTCAGTTCGTCACCGATGCCACCGAGATGAAACTTTCGTTCAACGCTTTAGCCACGGGAAAGGCTGGCAAAGGCGACGTCGTCCTGCAATTGGTGAAGGACAAGTCGCTCGGTCAGGAAGGCTACCGCATTGAGCTTGGTGAGAGCATCGCCGTCAGCGCCGCCACGAAGACGGGTGCTTTCTGGGCCACGCGCACCCTGTTGCAACTGGCCGAGCAGCGCCATTTCCCCAAGGGCACCATCACAGACATTCCGCAATACGGCATGCGCGGATGCATGGTAGACTGCGGCCGCAAGTACATTCCCATGTCTTATCTGCGCAATCTGGTCAAGATCATGGCCTACTACAAGATGAATGCCCTGCAAGTGCATCTCAACGACAACGGCTTCAAACAATACTTCGGCAACGACTGGACAAAGACTCAGGCTGCCTTCCGCCTGGAGTGCGACACCTATCCCGGTCTCACAGCCAAGGATGGTAGCTACACCAAGCAAGAATTCATCGACCTTCAGATTCTTGGAGAGGACAACTGCGTGGAGGTGATTCCCGAGATTGACATGCCTGCCCACTCGCTGGCTTTCACGCAGTATATGCCAGAGATTGCCTCGAAGGACTACTGCATGGACCATCTCGACATCATGAATCCCAAGACTTATGAGTTTGTCGATGCCCTCTTCAAGGAGTATCTATCCGGCAAGAATCCCGTGTTCCGCTCTCCGCACGTCAACATCGGAACCGACGAATACAGCAATGCCACGCAGGAGTTGGTGGAGAGGTTCCGCTACTTCACCGACCGCTACATCGGTCTCATGGAGAGCTATGGCAAGAAGCCGATGCTCTGGGGAGGCCTTACTCATGCCAAGGGCACCACGCCAGTGCGCAGCAAGGGAGTGCTGATGGGACTCTGGTCAAGAGACTACACCGACCCTGAGGAGATGAGGCAGCAAGGCTTCAGACTGTTGTCCATCCCCGACCGCTATGTTTATATTGTTCCGGCCGCGGGCTACTACTACGACTATCTCAATACCGAATGGCTCTATAAGAACTGGACGCCGGCCCACACCGTGACGGTGACCTTCGACGAGCAGGATCCGTCGCTGGCTGGCGGAATGTTTGCGGTCTGGAACGACCACTACGGCAATGGCATCAGTGTGAAGGATATCCACCATCGTCTCTACCCGGCTTTGCAGACCATGTCGACCAAGTGTTGGACCGGACAGAAGACGTCGGTGCCTTACGCCACATTCGACTCCAAACGACTCTCGCTGAGCGAGGCCCCGGGCGTGAACGAACTAGGGCGCTTGCCCGAGATGCCGCTTACCAAGACCGAACTGCAGGCCAACAGTGCTATCGGGCTGCCGGTTATCGAGGCGGGCTACGACTACGCCGTGAGCTTCGACGTGGACTGCTCCAAGGAAGACAAGGGAACCGTTGGTTTCAAGAGCGACAACGCTGTGTTCTATCTTGCCGATCCCTCACAAGGACGGTTGGGTTTTGCCCGCGATGGCTACTTGAACACTTTTGGCTACAGACTGCCAGAATCGGGCAAGGTGAGCCTCCGCATCGAGGGTAATAACCGTGAGACACGTCTGGTTGTCGATGGCAAACTGCGCGAGACGCTGCGCGAGCAAATTCTCTATACGGCGTTCCCGTCCGACAAGGCCGAATACATGCCAGGAGCTATCTATCAGACGGATGTCTATCGTCCGCGCAACGTGATGCACTATCAGCGTACGCTCTTCTTCCCACTGCAGCAGACCGGCAACTACAAGAGCCGCATATCCAACTTGAAGGTGGAGGCAAATAGAAGACCCACCCCCTGACCCCTCCCTACAAAGGGAGGGGAGCAAACATCTGGTGCAATACATTAAAGAATCAATTAGATCTATGTTCCGTGACAGCTGTCACGAACGAACGTGTCAGTTGTCACGAACGAACGTGTCAGTTGTCACGAACGAACGCTTCCTATGTTTTCTGACAAGGATTTTACCGAAAATCTTTCAATGTTTCATATTATTTAACACATAGTGATATTATGTTTAC
>ONYS01000141.1 GCA_900322095.1 uncultured Prevotella sp. | reverse complement strand
CGTTATGTCCGATACGATACCGCAATCCGTTTCAAGCGGTTGCAGGAAGTATGTAAAAAGTAGAATAATCATTAACACATTTAATACTTTTAATAACGTACTTATTCTGATAAGGTGGGTTTGAAACTCGACTGGAACATCAACGACCGCAACCACGCCTCACTGCGCTGGAGCTTCGTTGATGCTAAGCAGAATAACAACACGGCCAGTGCCTCCACGCTTGTCACCAACGACTATGCCTACGACTTCGTTTCAAAGACCAGTTCTTTGGTATTCGAACTCAACAGCCGCATCGGCAACAACATGAACAACGAGTTCCACGCCAGTTGGACCTCAGTGCACGACAAGCGTAACCCCGGTGCCGCCTTCCCGATGATTCAGATCGGCAATGTCGGCGATGGTACTCTGAATGTCGGTAACGAGCGTTCCTCTATGGCCAACCGTCTTGACCAGGATATCTATACCATTACCGACAACTTCACGTGGACGCTGGGCAACCACAACGTTACCCTCGGTACTCACAACGAGTTCTATCACTTTGCCAACCTCTTCTGCCAGGACCTCTATGGTACCTATTACTTCAGCAATGCTGATGACTTCCTCAACGGTATCGTGAGAGACGCCAGCGGCAACATCACAGGTTGGAGCGCCGATAATGGTGGAAAAATCAACCGCTTCCGTTATGGTCAGGGCGTAGAGTCTGTCACTGGCACACGCCGCTGGGCTGCTGAGTTCGGCGCCGGTCAGCTGGGCTTCTATCTCCAGGACAAGTGGTACATCAAGCCTAACTTCAACATCACTTATGGTGTGCGCATCGACATGCCTCTGATGTTCGACACGCCTACAGAGAACGCTGAGTTCAATCAGTATGCCGCTTCTAAGGGCTGGAACCTGAAGACCAACCATAAGATTTCGTCTTCTCCGATGTGGTCGCCGCGCTTTGGCTTCCGCTGGGATGTGCTGAAGAATAACAAGCTCGTCGTTCGCGGTGGTACCGGTATCTTCACCGGTCGTGTGCCCTACGTGTGGCTCAGCAACAACTTCTCCAACACGGGTATTCAGCAGCTGTCTTACAGCACTTACAACACCAGCAACATCAACTTCATCCTGGATCCTAATCAGGTCAACACCAATCTTCCTGCATCCAGTGCTGGTGCTCCCGCTCAGTCGGCCCAGACCATCAACGTCTTCGACAAGAACTTCAAGTTCTCGCAGCAGTGGCGTAGCGACCTCGCCGTCGACGCTAAGTTCCTGGGCATCAACTGGACTTTGGAGGGCATCTACTCCAAGACCATCAACGACATGATCGTCCGCAACTTCGACGTCACACCTACAGGCAATACCCTTGCCGACGTGACTGGCATGGCTGGCGACAACCGTCCTATGTACACCATCAACGAGGTGCCTTATTCTGGCGTATACGTGCTCGACAATGTGTCTAAGGGCCATAGCTACAGCTTCTCTGTGAAGGCCGACAAGAGCTTCGACTTCGGTCTCGACCTCATGGCAAGCTACACCTATGGCAAGTCGAAGACCATCAACAACGGTTCGTCTTCTGTAGCTGCTTCCAACTGGCAGTACAACTACACTCACGGCAATCCCAACGAACCCGAGCTGGCCAACTCCAACTTCAACGTGCCTCACCAGGTGACTGCTTCTGCTTATCAGCACATCCACTGGAACAAGGCTGAAGGACGTACGTTCGACAACATCACTACCATCGGTCTTGTCTACACGGGCAACTCAGGTTCGCCTTATTCTATCTACTATTATAATGACCTCAATGGTGACGGTGGCTACAACGACCTGATGTACATCCCGACAGATGCCGAGATCGATCAGATGAAATTCAAGGCTACTTCAGCTTTCTCAGCCGACCAGCAGCGTGCCAACCTCAAGGCATGGCTCGCCAACCAGGACTACCTGAAGGATCATCGTGGTCAGTACTATGAGCGCAATGCCGCCAATGAGAAGTGGGAGAACCGTCTCGACCTCCACGTCGACCATAAGTTCGGCTTCCGTTGGGGTAAGGACGTACGCTACCTGCAGATTGGCTTGGACGTCATCAACTTCACCAACATGCTTAACAAGAAGTGGGGTGCCACGCTCTCACAGGGTGGCTACAACTACTACTCTCCGGTCACTGTCAGCACTTCAAAGGACAAAGCTACAGGCAAGGTCACCGGCGTACAGTATCAGTTCCTCCACGATGGCAACTACGACATGCGCTCTTACAGCGATTACTACAGCCGCTGGCGTATGCAGCTCACAGCTAAGCTGACATTCTAAAAATTAAATCCGAATCAACAATGAAAAAAATATTTGTTTTAGCCATGTTAGCTGTGTTCTCCGTCATGACGGTGAGCGCACAGGAAACAAGCTGCAAGAATTCTTGCGAGTTCGTTCCCAGCTGGTTTGTCAATGTCCAGGGTGGTGTTCAGATGCCTTATACCCCTGGTAAGCGCAGCAAGCTCCTCTCTCCGGCTTTCAGCCTGAACGTGGGCCGCAACGTGAACCGCTATTTCAGTGCACGTCTCGGCATCGAGGGGGCCTACTCTCGCTATAAGGACCTTTATGAGGCCGACTCCTATCACCGCTTCACCTACGCCACCGGCTCTTTCGATGGCATGTTGAACCTGACCAACGTCTTCTGCAAGCAGAATCATCCGTTGAACTTCTACGTCCTCGGTGGTGTGGGTCTGAACTGGTCTGGCGCTCAGACCACCAATTCCAGCCGTTTCTCTCCCAACTTGCGTCTGGGTGCTTAGCTTGACTGGCGTGTGTCGCGCAACTGCGCCATCAACCTCGAGTATCGTGCCGACAACACCAACGACCAGTTCAACAGTCGTCTGGAGCGTGGTTCGCACGACTGGTATTCGGCCATCCTCGTGGGTATCTCGCTTGTTCTGCCCGACAGCAAGCCCGCTGTTGTTGTCAAGGACAACAGTGCTGAGCTCGCCGCTCTGAACAAGCGCATCAATGAGTTGCAGGCTGAGAACGAGGCTCTGAAGAATCGTCCCGCCGAGGTGAAGGAGGTCGTGAAGACCGTCAAGGAGGCCGTTCTACCCAACGTCTTCTTCAAGGTGAACAAGAGCGACATCTCCCTGCAGCAGCAGGCCAACGTGAAGTCCATCGCCGACTACCTGAAAGCTCATCCCGACACGAAGATCACCGTCACCGGTTATGCTTCTCCCGAGGGTAATGCTCAGGCTAATCAGGTACTCTCAGAGAAACGTGCTCAGGCTGTTGCCGACATGCTCGTCAACAAGTTCGGCATCGCCGCCGACCGTATCACTACCAAGGCTGGCGGTCCCACATCCGACATCTATCCGACACTCGAGCTCAACCGCGTTGCTGTCGGTGTAGCAAAGTAATATTTTTCAAGTTCTCTTTTCTTGGCGCGTTGCTTCTGGCAGCGCGCCATTTTTTTATTTTCTATCGAGCAGTAGTGAAGGATGGTCGTGCGTCTGGTAAGGACGGGCGCAAGGGTCGCGTGCTGCAGAGGGTTGCTATATGTATGGTATTTCCCTTCGTGTTCCTTCAGTAGTGCCCTGGTTTTCATTGGACGTCGTCGGATACAACCGGT
The DNA here is from genome assembly GCA_900322095.1 of uncultured Prevotella sp. Taxonomy (GTDB): domain Bacteria; phylum Bacteroidota; class Bacteroidia; order Bacteroidales; family Bacteroidaceae; genus Prevotella. The sequence goes on along the minus strand of ONYS01000141.1, from coordinate 3,121 downwards.
TCTGCTATTCATAATTATTGTATAGAAAATTAAACCATGCCCCATCGGAACCGTCAAAGGGTGAAAGTCTTGGTAGAGGCAGAGGATTTTTCCTCTAAATACTCCTTATTTTAATATTTACGTCTATGAACAAAATGATCGTTTCAGCGCTGGCTGTGATGCTTGCTCTTAATGCATCGGCAGCCAAGAAACCAGCTGCAAAATTGCAGTTTGATGCTTCAAAAGGCGTGGCGGGGTCTGTTGAAATGCCTGCGGGCAAAGTAAACTATACTGCTTTTACAAAACTCTACTTTGTCACCAACGTAGAAGACAGTACGTATCAGTATGTCAACGTCTTCGTTCCCGAAGGTGCAGACCAGCATTCTCCCATCTTTCTGAAGACCAACGTCGGCGGCTATATGCCTTCCGCGCCGGGCTATCCCTCTGCGGGCGACGCTACCGGTATGGCGCTGCAGCGTGGTTATGTCGTGGCTATCCCGGGCGCAAGAGGCCGTTCTTCCTATGTCACAAAAGGCAAGAAGAAAGTCTACAACGGTAAGGCACCGGCTGCCATTCTCGATTTGAAGGCTGCCATCCGCTATCTGCGCTACTTCGATGCCGAGATGCCCGGCGACGCTGAGCACATCATCACCGACGGTACTTCGGCTGGCGGAGCTATGTCGGCCTTGATGGGCGCAACAGGTAACAATCCGGCCTACGACAATTATCTCAAGGCGATGGGTGCTGCCGATACGCGCGACGACGTCTTTGCCAGTGTCTGCTATTGTCCCATCACCGACTTGGCCCATGCCGATATGGCCTACGAGTGGCTCTATGGCAACACCACGTCGCGACAGGCCAACGACGACGCCCATCGTCAGGTCACCAAGGAACTGGCAGCGCTGTTCCCTGCCTATATTAATTCTCTCGGACTGAAGAAGAAAGATGGCACGGCGCTCACAGCCGACAACTATCTCGACTATATCAAGGAAGAGATCATCCGCTCGGCCCAGATTGCCAAGGATGCCGGTGCTGACATCCCTGACAGCATCGGCTTCAGCTTCAATAGCGACGCCGGCACGTTTGCCCCTGTCAATGGTGGCGTAGGAATGGGACAGGCTCCCAAAGATCTTCCTGATGACATGGCCAAGGCTATGGGCGGCATGAGAGGCATGAACAAACGCGTGGGCGAGTATATCATCGGTCTCGACATGACGAAGTATCTCAACTATGTGGCCAACAAAACTCCGCTGAAGACTGCTCCGGCCTTCGATGCGCTGGGCGTGGCTGGCGACGCGGCCAGTGGTGAAAACGATGAGTTTGGCGATGCTAACAACGTTCCTGCCAACTTCACCGACTATTCAGCAGCAAAGAACAACACTACAGTTTCTGCTAAGGTGAAGGAAGAGGAATATCTCCTCAACCCCATGGCGCAGATTGGACAGCAAGGCGTCACCGTTGCTCCTCATTGGTATATCCGCCATGGTGCCATCGACCGCGACACGGCTTTCCCCATTCCTCTCAACCTAGCTACGAAACTGGAGAACGAGGGCAAGGATGTCAACTTCCTCCTGGCCTGGAACCGTCCGCATAGCGGCGACTATGCGCTCAACGAGCTCTTCAATTGGATTGACTCGATAACAAAACAATAGGTTTTTGACACAGCCTCTACAGCTACCAATCAACCTATAGAAGCTATCGCTTATACCGCAAGCCGCAGCCCGTAGCAGGTGCTGCGGCTTATTCCTTTTATTGATTTTAAACGCTGTTTAGCATCTTCTCTGCTGCTGGTGGCCTGACAACGTGGAGCGCTCTCGACCTGGCTCTCGACTTCTGGGTGGAGGACGTTTCGTGTGCATCGGAGAACATTCTGCTGGCTGCTCATGCCATGGGACTTGGTGCCGTGTGGACGAGCGTCTATCCCGAGATGCGCAAGGTGAAGGGTGTGAGTGCGGCACTCCGCCTGCCTGACAACCTCATACCGATGAGCTGCATCCTCATTGGCTACCCGGCAGAGTCTCCTCAGCCCAAGGACAAGTGGGACGAGGAGAAAATCACTTGGTGAAAGTCTGAATAATATGGTCTAACGTCAATAAATAGTCGGGAGGTAAGGTCGGCAAAGTAGCTGTCTTACCTCCTTCTTTTATGCAGTAGTAGAGACTGTTGAATACAGCTTGCTGGCGTTGTTTTTATACAGTTGCTATGAAAAACAAACAAATGTAAACGTCACTCAAAGCACGTTAACGCAGATAACTTTTTTCCTTTTTCAGCGTCTTTCTTAATAACGGTCCTGGCAGGAACCGATGCTTTTATTGCGCAAAGCATAAATTAGCTCCATTGGTAAATATAGTAGTAATAAAAGTACAAGGTTCTATGATGAGAAAGATTTTATCAGTAGTGTGTATGCTCTTTACGGCTGCTTCCGTGATGGCGTCAACCGGTCATGTGAAAAGTGTTACGGCCATTCTTCACTGAGAGACCAGGCCAAGCATCCGTGCTTTGTGCTTGCTCCGCAGTACGACGAGATAGTGGTCGACGACAGCTTCCGCGTCACGCCAAGCGCAGAGACCACCATCGATCTGCTCGACGCTATCAAGAGTCAGTACAGCATCGATGCCAACTGCGTCTACACCACTGGTCAGTCGATGGGCTGCATGCTGAGTTATCTGCTGCTCTCCACCCATCCCGATGAGTTTGCCGCCGGCATGCTTGTGGCAGGACAGTGGAATCCGAAGGTCATTGCTCCCATGGCCAAGAAACCTTTGTGGCTCATCTCCTGTACGGGCGACGAGAAAAGTTCGGCAGGTGCTGCCACAGCTTTGAAGCTTTGGAGTTCACTTGGCGCCCGAACCGACTCAGCCTCATGGCCGCTCGACACTACGGAAGTAGTCCATGCACAAGAGATAGAGGCGCTGCGCAATCAGCCCGCCACTATTCGTTACAGTCACTTGCGCGGTGGTTGGCACAACTGCACATGGCGCGTGGCCTTTACTTTCGCGGGCATTCGCGACTGGTTGTTCGAGCAGCGTAAGCAAGAAGATTATTTGGACCAGTTGAATTTTTCCGTGGATGATGATTAAAAGGAAAATCTCATCCTCAGCGCTTAGGCTAAAGCCTATTGTTGTTTTGTGGAGGAGTCTGG
>ONYS01000070.1 GCA_900322095.1 uncultured Prevotella sp. | reverse complement strand
ACCGTAACTTTGCACTTCGTTCATAATCAGTGGTTAATAGGCTGAAAGGCCGACGGAAGACTGAAAATCAATAACAAATAACAGATAAACAATAATAAGGAATGAAAGTATCATTTGAAAACCCTGACAAAGTCAACGGCCTGTTGACCATAACAGTCGAAGAAGAGGACTTCAAGAATGATGTAGAGAAGCAACTCAAGGACTACCGCAAGCGCGCCAATATCAATGGCTTCCGCCGCGGACAGGCTCCTATGGGCTTGATCAAGAAACAGTTTGGTGCCTCAGCCAAAATGGACGCTATCAACAAGGTGGTAAGCGACACACTGAACAAGTATATCCAAGACAACAAGATCAACATGCTGGGACGCCCCATGCCCTCAGAGAAGCAGACCCCTGTAGATCTCGACAAGGAAGCTCCCTATACATTCATGTTCGACATCGCTGTTGCTCCCGAGTTCGACATTACACTCGACAGCAACGACACTATCGACTATTACGACATCAAGGTTGACGATGAGCTCATCGACCGCCAGGTGATGGCTTTCGCCCGCAACGCCGGCCACCGCGACACCACCGTTCAGGAGTATGACCCGACAGCCAACGACATCCTGAAGGGCGACCTCCGCGAGCTCACCGACAACGGTATCGTGGAGAGTGGCGTGACCATCATGCCGCAGTATATCAAGGTTGACGACCAGAAGAAGCTCTTCGAAGGAGCTAAGCTCGGCGACATCATCACCTTCAATCCCCGCAAGGCCTATGCCGACAATGACGCCGAGGTGAAAAGCCTGCTGCGTCTGAAGGATGACGATGATGTAAACGCCCACACAGGCGACTTCACCCTGCAGATTACCGAAATCAGCCGTTTTGTCCCCGCCGAGGTCAACCAGGAGCTCTTCGATCAGGTCTACGGCAAGGACACCGTGAAGAGCGAGGAGGAATTCCGCGCCAAGATCAAGGAAGGCCTCTCCAATCAGCTTCAGGGCGATGAGGACTTCGAGTTCGTTCAGGACCTGCGCGCCTATGCCGAGAACAAAGTCGGCACCCTCACCTTCCCCGACGCACTGCTCAAGCGCATGCTCATCGAGAACGTGAAAGAGGACAAGAACAACAAGGAGAATCCCGAGGACGTTGTCAACCGCAGCTACGAGCCCAGCCTGAAGGCCCTTCGCTGGGACCTCATCCGCAACAAGATCGCCGTGGCCAACGGCGTGAAGGTAAACGATGACGATGTGAAGGCTATCGCTGTCGACACAGCTCGTGCTCAGTTCGCTCAGTACGGCATGACCAACCTGCCCGACGAGTACCTGCAGAACTACCTCAACGACATGATGAAGCGCCGCGACTATGTGGAGGCTTGCGCCAACCGCGCTCTCGACATGAAACTCGCTGCCAAGATGAAGACCGTCGTCACGCTCAACCACAAGGAAGTGAGCATCGACGATTTCAACAAGATGGTTGAGGAGAAAAACAAGGCTGCCGAGGCCTAACTCCAAAGCACATTAGACCGCGACAAGACAGTTGCCCAATGACGGCAGCTGCCTGCGATGGATTTTTTTGAAAAAAATCTCTTTAGATATAAGAGGTTATCGACTTTTTTTGTTATCTTTGTGTTCCGAAGATAGAAAGGAAGTGGATAACCTCTGTTTTTATCATTGAGGAGCATCGTTCGCTCCAACATAAAAAGAAAGGAACAACCAAAAAATGAACAACGATTTTAGAAAGTTCGCTACACAGCACTTGGGAATGAACGGCCTCGCCCTCGACGACGTCGTAAAGTCCCAGGCCCAGTACCTCAACCCGTACATCCTTGAGGAGCGTCAGCTGAACGTGACACAGATGGACGTTTTCTCCCGATTGATGATGGACCGCATCATCTTCCTGGGAACGGAGATCGACGATTATACAGCCAACACCCTTCAGGCCCAGTTGCTTTATCTCGACTCGGCCGATCCCGGCAAGGACATCTCCATCTATATCAACTCTCCGGGCGGAAGCGTCACGGCTGGTCTTGGCATCTACGACACGATGCAGTTCATCTCTTCCGACGTAGCCACGATCTGCACGGGCATGGCCGCCTCGATGGCTGCCGTGCTGCTCGTTGCCGGTCAGGAAGGCAAGCGCTCAGCCCTGCCCCACAGCCGCGTGATGATTCATCAGCCTCTGGGAGGCGTGCAGGGACAGGCTTCGGATATCGAGATTGAGGCCCGCGAGATTCAGAAGTTCAAGAAAGAACTTTATACCATCATCTCCAACCACAGCCATCAGCCCTACGAGAAGGTGTGGAAGGATTCCGACCGCAACTACTGGATGACAGCCGAGGAAGCTAAGGAGTATGGTATGATTGACAGCGTATTAACGAGGAAATAGTAAATGCCCACACCAACAAAGAAAAAAACATGTTCGTTCTGCGGGCGCAATGAGCGCGAGGTAGGTCTGCTCGTGACCGGACTGAACGGCTACATCTGTGAGGACTGCGCACGCCAGGCCTACACCATCTGCAAGTCGACCGGTATCTACGGCGACGAGCCCGATCCGCTGGACGATCCTCAAAAGCTGCCCGAGAAACCCAAGCTGAAGAAGATTCCCAAGCCAAAGGAAATCAAGGAATATCTCGACCAGTACGTGATCGGCCAGGACGAGGCCAAGCGCTTCCTGTCGGTGGCTGTCTACAACCACTACAAGCGTCTGTCGCAGCCCAACGACGACGATGGCGTTGAGATCGAGAAGAGCAACATCATCATGGTGGGCTCCACGGGAACAGGCAAAACGCTTCTGGCGCGCACCATCGCCAAGCTGCTCGACGTTCCGTTCACCATCGTCGACGCCACGGTGTTCACCGAGGCCGGCTATGTGGGCGAGGATGTGGAGTCTATTCTCTCCCGTCTGCTTCAGGTGGCCAACTACGACTTGGCATCGGCCGAGCGCGGCATCGTCTTCATCGACGAGATCGACAAGATAGCCCGCAAGAGCGACAACCCCAGCATCACGCGCGACGTGAGCGGCGAGGGCGTGCAGCAGAGTCTGCTCAAGTTGCTCGAGGGCACCATCGTCAACGTTCCGCCAAAGGGAGGCCGCAAGCATCCCGACCAGGACTACATCCATGTGGACACACGCAACATTCTCTTCATCTGTGGCGGCGCCTTCGACGGCATCGAGAACCGCATCGCGCAGCGCATGAACGCCCACACGGTGGGCTACACGTCGGTGCAGAACGTGGCCAAGATCGACAAGAACGACATGATGAAGTATGTGACGCCGCAGGATTTGAAGTCCTTCGGTCTCATCCCCGAGATCATCGGTCGTCTGCCGGTGCTCACCTATCTGAACCCGCTCGACCGCGACGCCCTCTACCGCATTCTGACCGAACCGAAGAACGCCATCGTGAAGCAGTACATCAAGCTCTTCAAGATGGACGGCATCGAGCTGACGTTTGACGAGGATGCCTTGCAGTTCATCGTCGACAAAGCCGTGCAGTACAAGCTTGGAGCCCGCGGTCTGCGCTCCATTGTTGAGACGGTGATGACGGATGCCATGTTCGAGGTGCCGTCGAGCCGCAAGAAGAAATTCACTGTCACGAAGGAGTATGCCGAGCAGCAGCTGGCAAAGAGCCGGCTCGACCAGAGCAAGTCCGCGTGAAAGAGATACTAACACACCATTGGCCGCTTATCTATTTTCCTATAAATAGTAAGCGGACGATGGTATCCCTACCATTTACCTTTTGTCCTAAACATTTAAGAATCTAACATGACACAGGAGATAAGTCTGAATCAGGCACTTAAACGCTATTTTGGTTTCGATAATTTCAAAGGCGATCAGGAAAGCATCATCCGCAACCTCATGGCAGGCAAGGACATATTCGTTCTCATGCCTACGGGAGGCGGCAAGAGCCTTTGTTATCAGCTACCCTCACTGCTTATGGAAGGCATGGCCATCGTCATCTCCCCGCTTATCGCGCTGATGAAAAACCAGGTCGACTTCATCAATAGCCTTGGTGAGGGCAATGGTCTGGCCCACTATCTCAACTCGTCGCTCAACAAGTCCGACATCGACCGCGTGCGCGACGACGTGGTCTCCGGGCGCACGAAACTCCTGTATGTGGCGCCTGAGTCGCTGATGAAAGAGGAGAAGGACGAAAACGGTAATGTGGTGCGCAAGGTGAAGTTCGCCTTCCTCAAGGAGGTGAAGATTTCCTTCTATGCCGTCGACGAGGCCCACTGCATCTCTGAGTGGGGCCACGACTTCCGCCCCGAATACTGCAACATCCGCAAGGCCGTCGACACGCTGGGGCGCGCCCCCATCATCGCCCTCACGGCCACAGCCACCGACAAGGTGCGCTCCGACATCAAGAAGATGCTCGGCATACCCGACGCCATGGAGTTCAAGAGCTCATTCAACCGTCCCAACCTCTATTATGAGGTACGGCAGAAGATAAGCGACGACGACACAAACTGCCAGATCGTGAAGTTCATCCGCCAGCATAGCGGCAAGAGCGGCATCGTCTATTGTCTTTCGCGCAAGAAAGTGGAGGAACTGGCCGAGGTGCTCAAGGCCAACAACATCAAGGCCGCGCCCTACCACGCCGGTCTCGACACCGCCACGCGCACGCAGACGCAGGACGACTTCCTCATGGAGCGCATCGACGTCATCGTGGCCACCATCGCCTTCGGCATGGGAATCGACAAGCCCGACGTGCGCTTCGTCATCCACTACGACATCCCCAAGAGTCTGGAAGGCTACTATCAGGAGACGGGACGCGCGGGACGCGACGGCGGCGAAGGCATCTGCATCGCCTTCTATGCCCGCAAGGACCTGGAGAAACTGGAGAAGTTCATGGAGAACAAGCCTGTGGCCGAGCAGGAGATTGGACGCCAGCTGCTGGCCGAGACGCAAGCCTACGCCGAGTCGTCGGTCTGCCGCCGCAAGATGCTGCTCAACTATTTTGGCGAGACTTATCCCGAGGACAACTGCCACAACTGCGACAACTGTCTGCATCCCAAGGAGAAGCGTGAGGGCAAGGAGGCGCTGATACTCGTGCTCCAGGCTCTCGACACGCTGAAGGAGAATTTCCATCAGGCCTACGTGGTCGACTTCCTGCGCGGACAGGCTTCGCCCGACATCATCTCCCACAAGCACGAACAGCTAGAGGAGTTCGGCTCGGGCAAGGACATCGACGAGAAGCTCTGGAATCCCGTCATCCGACAGGCCATCATCAGTGGCTACATCCGCAAGGACGTGGAAAACTACGGACTGCTGAAACTCACGGCCGCCGGCAAGCGCTGGCTGGAGAATCCACAGTCGTTCATGATTGTGGAGGACCGCGACTTCAACGACGTGAAAGAATCAGCCGGCGAGACGGGAGTGCTCGACCCGACGCTCTTCGAGATGCTGAAATCGCTCCGCCGCGACGTGGCCAAGCGCTTCAAGGTGCCGACCTACGTGGTCTTCTTCGACCATTCGCTCGAACAGATGGCCACAACTTATCCCGAAACGCTCCAGGAACTGGTCAACATTCAGGGCGTGGGCGACGGCAAGGCCCACAAGTTCGGTGGCGAGTTCGTCAAGCTCATCAAGAAATACTGTGAGGAGAACAACATCGAGCGTCCCGAAGACCTGCGCGTGAAGACAGTACCGAAAAAGAGCCATATCAAGGTGAAGATTGTGCAGGACATCGACAAGAAGATGGCCCTGGAGGATATTGCCGACGGACTGGGACTCGACTTCGACGAACTGCTCGACAAGATCGACTCCATCGTCTACAGCGGAACGGGTCTCGACATCGACTATTACCTCAACGACTGCTACGACGAAGATACGATCGACGAGGTGTATTCCTACTTCATGGAGAGCGATACCGACGACCTCGACACCGCCATCGACGCTATGGCCGACAAACTGGAGGACGAGTTGGGCGATGATTACGACGAGGATGTCTTCCGTCTGGTGCGCATCAAGTTCCTCTCGGAGCAGGCCAACGGAAAGAAGCACTAAAACAATTAGAGATATAATAGACAAAGCAGACAAACAACCGACTCAGCGACGGATGTTTGTCTGCTTTGTTTTTAGTGACAGAATTATTCTGTGAAGGTCCGCGGCAATTTTCCATGCTCCCGGAAGGAATCCGCCCGCGTGCAAACTTATCAGACTTGTTGCATTCACCCGTAACCCTCTATTTCGCATGCATTTGTGCAGGGATTTGCGTAATTTTTAGTAATTTTGCAGCGGTTATCCGATTGGTGCCCTATTCTTCAAAGATTGGGCGTCAGTAAGAATCTTTATTTTTTCTGCATATGCAAAATCGCAAAGTAGCCCTTATCACGGGCATCACCGGCCAGGACGGTTCTTACTTGGCCGAGTTTCTCATTGACAAAGGTTATGAAGTCCACGGACTGCTCCGTCGCTCTTCATCGTTCAACACCGGTCGTATAGAGCATCTCTATCTCGACGAGTGGGTGCGCGACATGAAGAAGTCACGTCTGGTCAACCTTCACTGGGCCGACATGACCGATTCCTCATCGCTCATCCGCATCATCTCAGAGGTGAAGCCCACCGAGATCTACAACCTCGCCGCACAGAGCCATGTGAAGGTAAGTTTCGATGTGCCTGAGTATACGGCCGACACCGATGCTGTTGGTGTGCTGCGTCTGCTCGAGGCTGTGCGCATCTGCGGTCTGGAACACGCCTGCCGCATCTATCAGGCCTCAACGTCGGAGCTCTTCGGTAAGGTACAGGAAGTGCCTCAGCGCGAGACCACTCCGTTCTATCCCCGCTCTCCCTACAGCGTGGCCAAGCTCTACGGCTTCTGGATCATGAAGAACTACCGTGAGTCTTACGGCATGTACTGCTGCAACGGCATTCTCTTCAACCACGAGAGCGAGCGCCGTGGCGAGAACTTCGTGACGCGCAAGATCACGCTTGCCGCCTGCCGCATTGCCCAGGGTTATCAGGACAAGCTCTATCTGGGCAACCTCAACGCCCTGCGCGACTGGGGCTATGCCAAGGACTACGTGGAGTGCATGTGGCTCATCCTGCAGCAGCCGGAGCCCGATGACTTCGTGATTGCTACGGGCGAGTATCACACAGTGCGCGACTTCGCCACATTGGCCTTCCATCACGTGGGCATCGAGCTCGAATGGAAGGGCGAGGGTGTTGACGAGAAGGGTATCGACAAGGCCACCGGCCGTGTGCTGGTAGAGGTTGATCCCAAGTATTTCCGTCCGGCAGAGGTGGAGCAGTTGCTCGGCGACCCCAGCAAGGCAAAGAAAGTCTTGGGCTGGAATCCCCGAAAGACCAGCTTCGAGGATCTCGTCAAGATCATGGTCGACCACGATATGAAATTTGTCAAGAAGCTGTACCTCAAAGCACAGCTGCCGGAATAAGAAAAGAAAGTGAGCAATGAGCAATGAAAAGTGAGCAATGAGCAATGAGCAATGAAAAGTGAGCAATGAGCAATGAAAAGTGAGCAATGAGCAATGAGCAATGAGCAATGAAAAGTGAGCAATGAAAAGTGAGCAATGAAAAGTGAGCAATGAAAAGTGAGCAATGAGCAATGAAAAGTGAGCAATGAAAAGTGAGCAATGAAAAGTGAGCAATTGTAAGCTCATCAGGCTTTCATCAATATAAACTATGAAATCAGAAAATCCTGTTAGTATTAAGTCAGAATGCTTCGCATTACGAATAGTCAAGCTCTACAAATATCTGACTACAAGGGACAACGGTAAAGAGTTTATCATGAGTAAACAATTACTACGTTCCGGTACAAGTATTGGAGCAAACATCGCAGAGGCTGAATTCGCTATCAGCAAGGATGACTTTAAAGCTAAACTTTATATTTCGCTGAAAGAATGTAATGAAAGTTTGTATTGGATTCGTTTGCTGCACAAATCAGAATTCATAACAGATAATGAATATACATCATTGTATGAAGATTGTCATGAAATACTGCGAATGTTGATTGCTATAACAAAGACTCTCAAAGAGAAGAAATAAGCAACTTTCATGCTACCAACTCCTCTTCCTTCATTGCTAATTGTAAATTGCTAATTGCTAATTGTAAATTGCTTATTGCTAATTGTAAATTGCTAATTGCTAATTGCTAATTGCTAATTGCTAATTGCTAATTGTAAATTGCTAATTGTAAATTGCTAATTGCTAATTGCTAATTGCTAATTGCTAATTAATAATATGTTAGATAAGGATTCAAAGATTTACGTTGCCGGCCACCACGGCTTAGTGGGCTCGGCCATTTGGAACAACTTGAAACAACGCGGCTACACGAATCTCGTTGGCCGCACACATAAGGAACTGGACCTCACTGACCAACTCGCTGTGAAGAAGTTCTTCGACGAGGAACAGCCCGACGCCGTAGTGCTGGCAGCTGCCTTCGTGGGCGGCATTATGGCCAACTCGCTCTATCGCGCTGACTTCATCACGCAGAACATGAAGATCCAGTGCAACGTCATCGAGCAGGCCTACAAGCACCACGTAGAGAAACTGCTCTTCCTCGGCTCCACCTGCATCTATCCGAAGAACGCGCCGCAGCCGATGAAGGAGGACGCACTGCTCACTTCTCCGCTGGAGTACACCAATGAGGAATATGCCATCGCGAAGATTGCCGGACTGAAGATGTGCGAGAGCTACAACATGCAATACGGCACCAACTACATTGCCGTGATGCCGACCAACCTCTACGGCCCCAACGACAACTTCCACCTGGAGAACTCCCACGTGATGCCGGCCATGATGCGCAAGGTCTATCTGGCCAAGCTCATCCACGACAACGACTGGGATGCCATCCGCGTGGACATGGACAAGCGCCCCATCAACCCCACCGACAAGCTGCGCGCCATCATCGGCGAGGGTAATGTAGACGGCAAGAACGACAAGGAGCGCATCCTCAAGGCTCTGGCCTTCTACGGCATCGAGAACAACAAGGTGACGCTCTGGGGCGACGGCAGTCCGCTGCGCGAGTTCCTCTGGAGCGAGGACATGGCCGACGCCTCTGTGCACGTGCTGCTCAACGTCAACTTCAGCGACATCATCGGCATCGAGAAGTATTCCAGCGTCTTCTATGGCGCCAAGACCGACGGTGAGGTGAACCGCAACAACTCTGAGGGCCGTGGCGGCGCCATCCCCTCTCTGGGCGAGATCCGCAACTGCCACATCAACGTGGGCACGGGCAAGGAGCTCACCATCAAGGCGCTCGCCGACCTCGTGGTCAAGACCGTTGGCTTCGAGGGCGAAGTGGTTTGGGACAAGACGAAGCCCAACGGCACTCCGCGCAAGCTCATCGACGTATCGAAGCTGCACTCGCTCGGCTGGCACCACAAGGTGGAAATCGAGGATGGCGTGGAGAAACTCTACGAGTGGTACCGCCAAAGCTTGGCTACAAAATAAAATTGGGCTATCAACAACAATAAAAACAGTTTAGAATCATGAACGTAATCAAGACCGCAATCGATGGCGTTGTGATTATCGAGCCGCGCCTCTTCCCCGACAACCGTGGCTACTTCTTCGAGTCGTGGGAGAAGAAAGAGTTCGACGCCAAGGTGCGCCCCATCAACTTCATCCAGGACAACGAGTCGCGCTCCAGCTATGGCGTGCTGCGCGGACTTCACTTTCAGAAAGGCGAGCACGCACAGAGCAAACTCGTGCGCTGCGTCGTGGGCAAGGTGCTCGACGTGGCCGTCGACGTGCGCAAGGGCTCGCCCACATTTGGCCAGCACGTGGCCGTAGAGCTTTCGGCCGACAACCATCGCCAGTTCTTCATTCCGCGCGGATTCGCCCACGGCTTCAGCGTGCTGAGCGACGTGGCCGTGTTCCAGTATAAGTGCGACAACTACTACTGTCCCGAGAGCGAAGGCGCCATCGCCTGGAACGATCCCGCACTGAACATCGACTGGCGCATTCCTGCCGACAAGGCCATCCTCTCACCCAAGGACCTCAACCATCCGCTGCTGAAAGATTCGCCTTATCTGTTTGAATACCCGCTGGAGTACTAATCCGCGTTTCACCCTATAAGGGCAACCACAGATTTTTCTGGCGCTGATTTCAAAAAAAACGTTTTACACAAAACAGTCAAAACGACACTCATACCGCAAAGTTCCAAAATGTTCATTTATAAAGAACCATTTTGGAGCTTTCTTTTTTCTACTTACACTGTATCAGAGACGGTTACGCTATCGACCCGTTTATGATGGTCAATGACATTAGCTGCCAGAAAATTTAAGCAGATATGTACTCGTTTTTTTCAAAAAATTCTACTATTATGGCCTACTTAGCAAATTTTATAGACCTCTGAAGAAAATAAATCCTTGTTTCCTTTTTTGTTATCAAAATATTCATTATCTTTGCAGTGTGATAAATGAGTAAGCTCTTTCACCTGAGAGAGCATGTATGATATAACCAGATAAGTGGAAATAATTTTACTTTGAGGGAAAGGTGATGTTTTCAGTCGTCAAGCATGGCTGAGGCATTGTTGCATTTAACGACATTTCTGTTCATTAAATAATCATGTATATCTTTTTTTAATGTATTACCCAGGGTGGAACTCTGTGAAGAGTTTCACTTTTTTTATGCCCCTTCGACAAACTTCCAGGCCTTCCGGCTCGTGATGGCGTAGGCCGTGCAGACAAGCACTCCCGTCAATACCCATGAGATGGGATAGACATAGAGCAGATTGTCGTAGCCCGGCAGCACCGGACATACGGCGAATATCCAGACCAGTCGCAGCACGCACGTGCCGAAGATGGTGAGCAGGGCGGGCAACAGCGATTTGCCGAAGCCGCGCATGGCCGAGGCCGATATCTCATAGCTGCTGGCGATGGACTGGAAGATCAGCACGCATCCCATGCGCATGAAGGCAAAGCGCACCACGGCGGGGTCTTCGGTGAACAGACTGAGCAGCGGCTGCCACTGCCAGTAGAACAGCCAGTTGGCCACCAGACAGAAGCTGAAGGCCAGCACCATGCAGCGCCAATAAATACTGCGGCACCGCTTAGCGTCGCCAGCGCCATAGCACTGTCCGATGAACGTCGTCGCGGCTCCGCCAAAAGCAGCTATCAGGAAGTAGCAGTAAGCCTCGAAGGTCTGCGCCACCGACGATCCTGCAATGGCCGCACTGCCATAGCCGTTGATGGCCCACTGCACGAACACGTTGCTGAAGGAGAACACCATGCCCTGCAGTCCGGCCGGAATGCCAATCTGCAGGATGTTCTTGAATTCGCGACGATAGAGCCGCAGCTGCTTGATGTGCAGGCGCAGAGGTTCCGGTTCCCTGCGGAGGATAAACACCACCCGGGCGGCGCTGTAGGCATTGCTGATGGCTGTGGCGATGGCCACTCCGGCCACACTCCAGTGGAAGACGATGACGAAGACAAGATTCAGCACCGTGTTGATGAGTCCGGCCACAAGCAGGATGTAGAGCGGTCGGCGGGTGTCGCCCTGACTGCGCAGGATGGAGGCTCCGAAATTATAAATCAGGAAGAAGGGCGCACCCAGAAAGTAGATGCGCAGGTAGAGCACGGCGTCGTCGATAACGTCCTGGGGCGTCTCCATGAGCGTCAGCACGGGCCGGGAGATGATGATGCCGACGACGAGCAGAATCAGTCCGCTGATGAGCGACAGCACCATTGTGGTGCTCACCGCCCGGGCCGCGCCCTTCGCGTCGCGCTGACCGATGCGGTTGGCCATGACGGCGTTGGCGCCGATGGAGATGCCCACGAAGAGGTTGATCATCAGGTTGATGAGAAACGTGTTGGCTCCCACGGCCGCCAGTGCCTCGCTGCTGGCAAAGCGTCCCACCACGGCCACGTCGACCGAGTTGAACAGTTGTTGCAATATGCCACAGGCCGCAAAGGGCAGTGCGAACTTTAGCAACTTGCCCATAAGCGGCCCGTGGAGCATGTCTATTTGATTCGACATAATCCTCGCTCTAAATGATGTTTGAGAAGAAGCCGACTTCCTTTTTTACAGACTTCTTCTATGATGTTCGGAATATTTGTAATACAGAAAGAAGTTGAAAGAACTCCCCCCAGTGGGTGCATTCTTCCAACTCCATTCATTATCTAATATTGGTATGTTATTTACTTGCTCTCATCCTCCGGAGCCTTGTCGATGAGATCCATGAACTGATCGAGCTTAGGAGTGATGATGATCTGCGTACGGCGGTTGCGCTGACGGCCCAGTTCGGTGTCGTTGCTGGCAATGGGGTTGAACTCGCCGCGTCCACCTGCTGTGAGACGCTTGGGAGCTACGCCAAAGTGGTCGATGAGATACTGCACAACCGATGAAGCACGCAGGGCTGAGAGGTCCCAGTTGTTGCGGATGTTCTTCATCGTGGCTGCCGTGGTGTTGATGGGCACGTTGTCGGTGTTGCCTTCAATCAGCACGTCGTAGTCGGAGTAGTCCATAATAATCTTGGCAATCTTGCTCAACGTCTCCTCAGCACGGTCGTTGATTTCATACGAACCACTCTTGTAGAGCATGTTGTCGGCCAGAGAGATGTAGACGACGCCCTTCAGCACCTGCACGTCCACCTCTTTCAGTTCTTCCTTCGAGAGTGAGCGGGTGAGGTTGTTGGTGAGCACCATGTTGAGCGAGTCGCTCTTGCTCTTCACCTCAACGAGATGGCGGATGTACTGATTCGACTCGTTGATCTGGTCTACGAGCTTCGAGATGTTGATATTATTTGAGTTGGCGTTGTTCAAACTCTTGTCCAGACTCTGCTGCAGCGAGGCGTAGTCTTTCTTCGACTGAGCCAACTGGTCTTCCAGACTCGTCACGCGGGCCTTCGAAGCAGCCAGTTCCTCTTTAGCGTTCTGATAGTCAGTAGTGAGTTGTTTGTTCTCCTGCTGGCAGTTTTCCAGGTCTTTCTTACTAGCGCATGAAGTCGTCATAAGAAGCGAGCCCATCATGGCTGCGATGACGAATCCCTGTAAAGCGTTTCTTCTTTGAATCTTAATCATAATCGAACTGTTAGAATGTTTTTTGCTTGTTTCAATTTCCCACAGCGGCGAAGAATACGTCCTCAGCCGCTTTGCGGGTGTAAAGTTATAGATTTTGACGATTTAAGGCTCTAAAAGTAATACTATTTAGCATAGTTTAACCACTTTACTAGTCTTTTTGGCAATTACTCGGATAATTGCGTGGTTATAAGCGACATGTCCGGCATCGTAGGAGCGTAGGCATACCTGCCGACGAAAGACGTTCACCGATGTACAGCACAATTCAATCTTGTCCAGCAACATAGGAGCGTCGGCATTCCTGCCGACGAAGGACGTTCACCGAGGTTGGTCAAAAGTAAATCTTGACCGGCATCGTAGGAGCGTCGGCATTCCTGCCGACGAAGGACGTTCACCGATGTTGGTCACAAGTAAATCTTGGCCGGCATCGTAGGAGCGTCGGCATTCCTGCCGACGAATGATGTTCACCGATGTACATCGCAATTCAATCTTGTCCGGCAGGAATGCGGGACCTCCTACGTAGTCGGAAAAATGCCTACCCTACATTATTCATGTTTCTCATGAATATAATCATTTACGAATAATTTATGGGTAATTTGTGATAATTCATGTTCAAAAAAGTAGCGTTTAATGTTCATGAATAATGCAGGCTACACAGTTTATTCATGTCTCGTGACAAATGTCACGTTTGTGCGTGACAAATGTCACGTTTGTGCGTGACAACTGTCGCGTTCGTGCGTGACAACTGTCACGTTCATTCGTGACAAATGTCACGAGACATCAATCAAAAAATAAGCACTTTCCTGGAGACTGCCATCGCTTGCATAGCCCCTCCCTTTGTAGGGAGGGGTCGGGGTGGGTCTGTTTCCTTTGTAGGGAAGGATTAAGGCAGGTCTTCTTGTGATGGGTCTTTTGTGGTGGGTCTTTTTATGAGATTTTTGTTGCCATTCAAATTATTTTTCGTATTTTTGACCCGAACAAATCCAACGATATATGAAAAGAATCATTCTCACATGCATTTTCTCCGCCGCTTTTTTGCTCTGCGGCGCGCAGGATTTCGACACTTTCTTCTGCGATTCCACCATCCGGATAGACTACGAATTCTCGGGAACTTCCACGGAGCAGCACATCGCCCTGGACGACATCTATAAAAGCAACCACTGGTACGGACGACGCCACAACCTCAACAAGCTACCAGTAGAGGGCAACGGACAACTCATCGTGCGCGACCACCGCACGCAGCAGGTCATCTATTGCCAGTCGTTCTCCACGCTCTTCCAGGAATGGCAATCGTATCCGGTATCGAAGTCGTCGACACAAAGTTTTGAGAATGTATTCCTCTTCCCGATGCCGAAGGACACTGTCGACGTCACTGTGGAGCTGCGCAACAACCGCCGTGTGGTGACGTCGACGCTGACACAGCAGATTGCGCCGCGCGACATCCTCATCCGCCGCATCGGCGACGAGAACCAGACGCCCTACGTGGTGATGCAGCAGCCCGACGATCCTGACCATTGCATCCACCTGGCCTACATGGCTGAGGGCTATCGCCAAGAGGAGATGCCGAAGTTTCTGAACGACGTGCGCAAGGCCATGAGCGCGCTGTTTGCCCATGAGCCGTTCAAGAGCAACAAGGGTAAGTTCTCCATCGTTGCCGTGGAGTCGCCATCGCACGACAGCGGCACGAGCGAACCGTCGAAGGGCATCTGGAAACAGACGGCGCTCGGCTCACACTTCGACACATTCTACAGCGACCGCTACCTCACAACGACAAATATCCGCCGTATGCACGACTGGCTGGCCGGCATTCCCTATGAGCATATCATCGCGCTAGTCAACACCGACCGCTACGGTGGCGGCGGCATCTATGGCGAATACTTGCTCGCGACGATCGACAACAAGTATTCTGACGAGGTGGTGGTGCATGAGTTCGGCCACAGCTTCTGCGGACTTGCCGACGAATACGCCTACGACGATGAGCAGGTGGCGATGTATCCGAAAGACGTAGAGCCTTGGGAAAAGAACATCACGACGCGCGTGGACTTCCACGACAAGTGGGAGAACATCCCGGGTGCCGGTTTCTACGAGGGCGCGGGCTACACGCTGCATGGCGTTTACCGTGCCTATCCCGACTGCCGCATGCGCAGCAACAAGATTCCGTCGTTCTGCAAAGCCTGCCAGAAGGCCATCCAAGACTATATCGACTTCTTCACGAAATAAGGAAAAAGAAGAAGACCCACCTACAGAAGACCCACCTACAGAAGACCCACCTACAGAAGACCCACCCCTAGCCCCTCCCTACAGAGGGAGGGGCTAGGGGTGGGTCTTCCCTTTCTTTCTTATAGGGGGTGGGTATTCTTTACTTCCCGATGTGATGCAGCTCTTCCTCTTCCCGCTCGGCCAGTTCCTTCATCTTCCGGCTCAGGTCACTGGCAAACACCAGGTCGTTGAGTCGCTTGTTGGTGGAACCTATCACCTGATCCTTGTTGCCCGTCCACTCCACGTGGCCCTTATAGATGAAGAGGATGCTCTCACCAATGCCCAGCACCGAGTTCATGTCGTGGGTATTGATGATTGTCGTGATGTCCTGCTCGTGGGTGATGCCCGAGAGCAGTTCGTCGATCACCAACGAAGTCTTCGGGTCGAGACCCGAGTTCGGTTCGTCGCAGAACAAGTATTTCGGCTTCAGCGATATGGCCCTTGCGATGGCGACACGCTTCTGCATACCACCGGAAATCTCGCTCGGATATTTGTTTTCGGCTCCCGTGAGGTTGACGCGGTCGAGGCATTCGCGCGCACGCTGCTGCCGCTCGCGCAGGGTGAAGTTGGAGAACATATCAAGCGGGAACATCACATTCTCCAACACCGTCAGCGAGTCGAAGAGTGCTGAGCCCTGGAACACCATGCCCATCTCGCGCCGCAAGTCGGACTTCTCGCGCTTCGACATGTTGACGAAGCTGCGGCCGTCGTAGAGCACGTCGCCAGCGGTGGGCTCGAGCAGTCCGACAAGACACTTCATGATGACCGTCTTGCCCGATCCCGACTGACCGATGATGAGATTGGTCTTGCCCGACTCGAAGTGGGCGTTGACGTCGAAGAGCACCTGCTTGTCCTCAAACGACTTGTTGAGATTCTTCACTTCTATCATAGGTCAGGAAAGGATTTGGGTGAGAAAAACGTCGCTGCAAAGAATCAGCACGCTCGACGACACCACAGCGTCGGTCGAGGCCTTGCCCACCTCTACAGAACCGCCCTCGACGGTATAGCCGAAATAACTCGACACACTGGCAATGATGAAGGCGAAGAACAGACTCTTGATGATACTCATCCAGACGAACCACTCGTTGAAAGAGTGCTGCAAGCCGAGCGTGAGGTCGTCGGGGGCCATCATGTGACCGATGTAGGCCGTGGCATAAGCGCCAATGATACCCATGGCCGAAGAGAAGATGACGAGGAACGGCATGAGCGTAACGAGTCCTGCTATCTTCGGCAGGATGAGGTAGTTGGCCGAGTTGACGCCCATGATGTCGAGGGCATCAATCTGCTGGGTGACGCGCATCGTGCCGAGCTCCGAGGCAATGTTGCTGCCCACCTTGCCGGCGAGAATCAGACACATGATGGAGCTGGAAAACTCGAGCAGCATGATCTCGCGCGTGGTGTAGCCCGTCGTCCAGCGCGGCATCCAGGGACTCTGAATGTTCACCTTCATCTGAATGCAGATGACGGCTCCAATAAAGAAGGAGATCAGCAGTACGATGCCTATGGAGTCGACACCCAACTGGGACATCTCTTTCACGTAGCGCTTGAGAAACATCCTGAAACGGTCGGGCCGCTGAAACGACCGCCCCATCAGAATGACGTAGCGGCCGAAGGTGTCGAGCCATCTAAAAAGTAATCTTGTGACTATCATCGTTGCAAAAGTAAGCAAATTCTGCTGAAAAACCACAAGAAGCCGAAGAGTTTTTGAAAATATAAGTGTTATTCCCCTTTTTTTAGTACTTTTGCAAACAAAACAAACAATCGTCATGGAGAAAGACATCAAAGAGACAGCCCAGCAGCCGTCGCAACACCTGGTGGAGCTGCGCAGCGTAGGCCTCATCAAGCGATACGGCGCGCGCACCGTGGCCGACAACGTGAGCTTCCACGTCAGACAGGGTGAAATTGTTGGTCTGCTCGGTCCTAACGGAGCGGGAAAGACCACGTCGTTCTATATGACCACAGGTCTGGTGGTGCCCAACGGCGGTCATGTCTATCTCGACGGCAAGGAGATCACCGACTATCCCGTCTACAAGCGGGCCAGGGCCGGCATCGGCTACCTGCCGCAGGAGGCCAGCGTCTTCCGCAAGCTCAGCGTGGAAGACAACATCATGTCGGTGCTGGAGATGACGAAACTCTCGCATCAGGAGCAGCTCGACAAGCTGGAGTCGCTCATCCGCGAGTTCCGACTGACGAAGGTGCGCAAGAACAAGGGCGACCGCCTGTCCGGTGGTGAGCGCCGCCGCTGCGAGATTGCCCGCTGTCTGGCCATCGACCCGAAGTTTGTGATGCTCGATGAGCCCTTCGCCGGCGTCGACCCTATCGCCGTGGAGGACATTCAGCATATCGTTTGGCGACTGAAATACCGCAACATCGGCATCCTCATCACTGACCACAACGTGCAGGAGACGCTGTCCATCACCGACCGTGCCTATCTGCTCTTTGAGGGCAAGATTCTCTTCAAGGGACTGCCCGAGGAAATCTCTGCCAACCCCATCGTGCGCAAGAATTATCTGAGCGACAACTTCGTCTACCGCCGCTTCCAGCCCAGCGAGGAAGATATCAAGGTGGTGGAGAGCATGAAGAAGAAGCAAGCCTCTGCCCAGGAAGCAGAGGCTGCCGATGCCGCCGCGCCTGCCGCCGCCAATGCAGATGCCGCCGCTCCTGCCGAGCCCGCAGCCACCACTGCAGCGCCCGAAGCCCCGAAGGCAAAGCATAAATTATGGCCCTTCGGTAAGAAGAAGGGTGAATAGTAGTCCCCATTCCCCCCATCCACCCCATCCACCCCATCACCCCCATACCCACCAAAAAGCCCCCATCCCTGGAGGCAGAAAAACCTGCTGACTATGATTGAAATCAACAACATCTGTTTCGGCTATTCCAAACGGCGCCCGCCGATCTATCAGAACTTTTCGCTCACGATAGACCACGGAGGCATCTACGGCCTGCTGGGCAGCAACGGCTCCGGAAAGTCTACCCTGCTCTATCTCATCTGCGGACTCCTCCCCACCAACAGCGGATCCATCCTCATCGACGGACAGAGCACTGCCAACCGGCCACCGCAGACCATGCGCGATGTCTATCTCGTGCCGGAGAGGATTGAACTGCCCGACCTCAGCTACAAGCAGTATGTGGCCCTCCATCACGATTACTATCCCCATTTCAGCGAGGACGACCTGAAGGATTGTCTGCAAAGATTCAACGTCTCTCCCGAGGGCGACTTCACCGGCCGGTCTATGGGCGAGCGGAAGAAGTTGTTTCTCAGTTTTGCCATCGCCGCCAACACGCGCTACCTCTTCATGGACGAGCCTGCCAGCGGCCTCGACCTCCAGAGCAAGGAAGTCTTCTGCCGGATGATGACCGACCACGTCAAGGGCGACCGCATGGCCCTCATTGCCACCCATCAGATACACGACGTGGAGCAGATTCTCACCAACGTACTCTTGCTCATCAAGCACCAGCTCGTCGTCAACATGACTACGGCCGAAATTCAGTCAGAGTATTCCTTCGAATTCCGCAGTAAGGCCGACGATGCCGACGTGGTCTACGCACAGCCCGCGCCCAACGGCTATATGGTGATGACCCGCCGCAAGAAAGACAGTGAGCCGACGCCCATCAACCTGGAGACTTATTTCAACGCACTAACAAAACAAAAACAGCAGCCATGAAGAATTTCACAACACAAGGATTCAAACTCAGCCTCAAGTGGGTGACGTTGTTGCAATACCGCTATCTGGCAAAGATGTTTATCGTACAGGTGATAGCGCTGCTGTTGCTGCTTTTCCTCTTCACGCAGAACTGGCTGATGCCCGACAGCGGCGACGTTTCCGTACCCGATGCGAAGTATTTTGAGGATACGGTGGTCACCACGATGAACTTCTGTTTCCTGCTACTGCCGCCCTTCATGATTGTCGGTACGCTCCATTCCCTGCTCAGAGCCCGCTCGCGTCAGCTCTGTCTGATGATGCCCTCAACGGCTGCCGAGCGCTATGTGGCCCACATCCTGACGGCGGTGGTGTGGCTGTTGGTGGTCTATCCCCTGAGTTTCATCGCTGCCGACCTGCTGCGCTGGCTGGTGTTCGCCGCCTTCGGCAAGGGTTCGCTGGGCATGATTCTCACGTTCAACAACCTTGGCGACCGGCTGCAGGACCTCCTCGGAATCGTAAGACTCGATGACATCACCGACGCCGTCTTCCTCACGGCATGGCTGCTCTATGTGGTTGGTGGTTGGTGGTGCGCCCTGTTTTTCAATACCCGTTGGCTCATCGCCTTCGGTTTCTTCTGCATCGCCTACCCTTGCATCTTCGTCCTGCCCGCCTCAGCTCTCTGGGGCGACAATAGCTATCCCTTCTTCCTCATACTGAATCTGTTCCTGCTCTGCTTCATCTCTTGGCACAGCTGGAAACTCTTCAAGAATAAGCGCATGAAGAAAGTCCGTAGTTAGTTAGCCACTGCCCCCACTTACCCCATTCACCCCATTAGCCCCATCCACCCCATTACCCCCATCCACAACCACCCCCCATTATAATATTGCCGCCCATTCTCCGTTATCAGAGATATGGAGTGGACCGACAGAATAAGACAAGTTAAGATATTACTGGTGATCGCGGCCATCGTCATTGCAGTGGCCTCGCTCATCACCTCACACCTCCTCACTCGCGACCTGGAGCGGGAGGAACGGGCACGCATGGAAGTATGGGCCACAGCCATGCAGACGCTCAACACCGCCGACGAGAACACAAACCTGGCACTGGTGTTGAAAGTAATCAACGAGAACAATACCATCCCCGTCATCGTATTGGACGCGAAAGGCAACGCACAGACCTTCCGCAATGTACATCTGAAAGGAAAAAACTATGAGGACAGTCTGAAGGCCGCCTCCGAGATGGGCCGACGTATGCTGGCCAGTGGCAAGAACATCCGCATCTATCTCGACGACAGTCCGCATCCCGACTATAACGATGTGTGCTTCGACGACAGCAGCATTCTCAAGCGACTGGCCTACTACCCATTCGTACAGCTTGGTGTGGTGTTGATATTCGTCGTCATCGCCATCTTCGCCCTGCTCACGTCGAAGCGCGCTGAGCAAAACAAGGTATGGGTGGGACTGAGCAAGGAGACGGCCCACCAGCTCGGCACGCCCATCTCCAGCCTCATGGCTTGGGTGGAAATCTTGAAAGAACAATATCCCAACGACGAATTGATACCGGAGATGAACAAGGACGTGGAACGGTTGCAGCTCATCGCCGACCGCTTCAGCAAGATTGGTTCGCTGCCCGAGATGCAGCCGTCGAGCGTGAATGAGGTGCTGCAACACGTGGTGGACTACATGGACCACCGCACCTCCAAGCGCATCATCTTCACCACGAAGATACCCGACCACACCGTGATGGCACTGATGAATCCGAACCTCTTCGAGTGGGTGGTGGAAAATCTCTGTAAGAATGCCGTCGACGCGATGGGTGGTGATTCCGGATGCATCACGCTGACAGTAGACGACTCAGGTCAGAAAGTGATTATCGATGTTGCCGATACGGGTAAAGGTATAAAGAGAAAGGACATCGGCAACGTCTTCCGTCCGGGATTTACGACAAAGAAACGCGGTTGGGGACTGGGTTTGAGCCTCGCCAAACGCATCGTAGAAGAATATCACAAGGGAAAAATCTACGTCAAGAGCAGCGAAGTCGGTAAGGGCACTACGTTCAGAATAGAACTGAAGAAGAACTAATCCCTTGCCGACTCCTCTGAAATGTAGCCAAGGCCTAAACTCCTACAGGTTGTCGACGACGCAAGGGCAGTAGGGATAAACTCAAAGTTTTTCGAATTATTCGTTTTATTCTCTTTATTCGGTATTATTCTCTATACGACAGAATGTCGTGCGTTATAAGACCAAGACGTCACTCAACTGTCTCTTGGTTTAACGCTCCGCTACGCGGAATAACAAATAATGCCGAATAACTTCTTTATTCGTTTTATTCTCTTTATTCGTTATTATTCTCTATACGACTGAATGTCGTGCGTTAAAAGACAAAGACGGTACTCAAATCGGATTTCGTGTAGGGCAATGGTTGGGGGGATAACGCTCCGCTATGCGAAATAACGAATAATGACGAATAATACTACCGTTATCGGGTTAATATTCAGGGTGCTCAGCAAAATTATGAATTATGAATTATGAATTGTAAATTCCCCTCGCGCCAGCCCAATTATGAATTATGAATTATGAATTATCTCAAGTACCACGTTCCCTTACTCTCCACCATCGGTACGCAGATGCGCTCCTGGGTGCTGTCGCCATAGCTCAGAATGAGGTAGGCATTGGCAACGTGGGCGGCAGTGTCGGCATCACAGCCCTGCACCTTCACGCTCTTGATGCCGCGATGCTCATCCTGCTGCTGTGCCATATACATCTTCGCCGCCGTCTCCAGCTGCTCACGATAGCTGTCGGGGATGCGCTCGGGATGGTAAGTGCCGTCAACAAACGCCTTGTAGTCGCCTTTCAGCAACTGGTCGTAGTAGCCTTTGGCGGCATGTGCAGCGATGGCGGCATCCTTCGGACCCTCATCTTTGCAAGAGGTCACGCCGGCAAGAGCCAGCATGACCAATATAAAATACAACAGACGCCGCATGATCACTTCTGACGAATGAACACGTTGATGGGGCATCCGTGCATAGACCAGTTCTCGCGAATCTTGTTCTCCAAGAAGCGGCGATAGTTCTCCTTCACATACTGCGGCAGGTTGGCGTAGAACACGAAAGAAGGAATCTGCGTGTTGGGCAACTGCGTGCAATATTTGATCTTGATATACTTTCCCTTGATCGACTGGGGCGGCGTAGCCTCGATGATGGGGAGCATCACCTCGTTGAGCTTGGCCGTGCCCACGTGAGTCTTGCGGTTGAGATACACCTGCTTGGCCGTCTCCAGCACCTTGAAGATGCGCTGTTTGGTGAGGGCAGAGGCAAAGATAATGGGGAAGTCGTTGAACGGGGCCATGCGGTTGTAGATGGCAGCCTTGAAGGTGTCGATGGCCTTCTGGCTCTTGTCTTCCACGAGGTCCCACTTGTTGACCACTACCACCAGACTCTTGTTGTTCTTCTGAATGAGCTGGAAGATGTTCATATCCTGCGCCTCGATGCCGCGTGTGGCGTCGATCATGAGGATACAGACGTCGCTGTTCTCAATGGCACGGATGGAGCGCATCACGCTGTAGAACTCCAGGTCTTCCGTTACCTTGTTCTTGCGGCGGATACCGGCGGTGTCGACAAGATAGAAGTCGAAGCCGAACTTGGTATAACGAGTATAGATGGAGTCGCGGGTGGTACCGGCAATCTCCGTCACGATGTTGCGGTCTTCGCCGATAAAGGCATTGATGATGCTCGACTTGCCCACGTTGGGACGTCCCACGACGGCAAAGCGGGGAATGTCGTCGTCCATGATCTCGTCGTTCTCACGTGGCAGCTTCTCCACCACGAGGTCGAGCAGGTCGCCCGTGCCACCGCCCGTGGCGGCGCTGATGCATACAGGATCGCCAAGGCCAAGCTTATAGAACTCTGCTGCGGTATAGGCATTTCCACTGTTGTCAACCTTGTTGGCCACGAGGATAACGGGCAGTTTCGTGCGGCGAAGAATCTGTGCCACGTCGGTGTCCCAATCGGTGACACCCGTCTCGTTGTCGACGAGGAACAGCACGAGGTCGGCCTCTTCTGTGGCCACCTTCACCTGTTCGCGGATGGCACCTTCAAATATATCGTCGGAATTCACCACCCATCCTCCGGTATCGACGACGGAGAACTCGCGGTTGTTCCATGAGCATTTGCCATATTGGCGGTCGCGTGTTGTGCCAGCGGTATCGCTGACAATGGCCTGACGGGATTGGGTCAGTCGGTTGAAGAGCGTCGACTTACCCACATTAGGCCTTCCTACTATAGCTACTAAATTTGACATCTTTCTTAATTTTTAATTTTGGACTTTTCGGACTGGTCTGATTAGTCAGACCGGTTGGATTAGTCAGACTGCTCAGACCAGTCGGACAAGTCGGATTAGTCGGATTAGTCAGACTAGTCGGATTAGTCAGAGAAGTCCAATTACTGAGGATCATACCCAAACTGCTGGAGCTCGCGCTGAGAGTTGCGCCAGTCCTTGTCGACCTTGACGAAGGTGTCGAGGTAGACCGACTTGCCAAAGAACTTCTCAAGAGCCTTGCGGGCTTCGCTGCTGACCTTCTTCAAGGCCGCGCCCTGATGACCGATGATGATGCCCTTCTGCGAGTCACGCTCCACGTAGATGACACAGGAGATGTGGATGTGATGCTCGTCCTCCTTGAAACGCTCCGTCACGACTTCCACCGAATAGGGAACCTCCTTGTCGTAGTAGCGGAGGATCTTCTCGCGGAGAATCTCGCTGACGAAGAACTTCGCCGGCTTGTCGGTGAGCTGGTCTTTGTCGAAGTAAGGCGGCGAGTCGGGCAGCAACTCCTTGATACGCTTGAGGAGGATGTCGGTGCCGAACTTGTTCTGCGCCGAGATGGGGAGAATCTCTGCCTTAGGCAAGAGCCGATGCCAGAGTTCGACCAATTCGTTCAGATGCTTTTGGTCGGTCTGGTCGATCTTGTTGATGAGCAGTATCACGGGCACCGTCATCTGGCGCACCTTCTCGAGGAAGTCCTCGTTTTTCTCCGGGCTCTCTGTCACGTCAGTAACATAGAGCAGGATGTCGGCATCCTGCAGGGCGCTTTCGGAGAAGGCAAGCATCATCTCCTGCATTTTGTAGGCTGGCTTCAGCACTCCAGGCGTATCGGAGAAGACAATCTGGCAATCGTCGTCGTTGACGATTCCCATAATGCGATGACGCGTGGTCTGCGCCTTGAAAGTGGCAATGCTGATACGCTCGCCCACGAGTTGGTTCATTAGCGTGGACTTACCCACGTTGGGGTTTCCCACGATGTTGACGAATCCTGCTTTATGCATGTCTGAATGGAGTTTGGGTGTGCGTGCGGAATGCACACACTTCTGCAATGTGCAAAGTTAGGCATTTTTTTTGGATTATCGGCCTGACTTTATATTTTTTAGCAATCATCGTCAGCAAGGAAGACACTTACCGGCTTCTGACAGTGATGTTTCTACAAGCTACAGACTTTTTGTTGTAAAGTTTTAGGAGGAAGAATAGGGAGAACCACCCCCTTATTTGTTAAAAATTGCCCGAGAAATTACTTTTCTTTAAGAATAATTTTGCTTGAAAGATAAAAAAGAGTATATTTGCAAAGAATATTAAAAGAATACCAATTTGTCTGTACCATTAGAACTGACTATTGAGTATCTACTTAAATGAGTCCACTTTAAAAAGTGGCATTTTGGGTTCCAGAAGTAATTTTGCCGAATATTTCTTCATTCAGAATTATTCTTACCCCGTCTTACCGCAAAT
>ONYS01000197.1 GCA_900322095.1 uncultured Prevotella sp. | reverse complement strand
CAGCGCGCTGAGGGCGTTGCCGGTGGCGTCGTTGGTGGGAGCGACGAAGCTGAGACTCACGTCGCTGGCTCCCTTGGGGGCTCGCGTCAGCTTTAGGTTTGTCACGGAGTCGGGAGCGGCAGTCTGTGCGCCGGCGCTCACATCTATATCGTCGATGCCAATATAGAAGTCGTTGCCCTGCGTGGTGGCGTGGAAACCGATTCTGTATTCGCCTGTTGTGGTGGGGGTGAACTCCTGGGTGTAGGTGGTGAACTCTTCCACGTCGATATTCATGTCGGCCACGATGGTCTGATAGGCCGATGGGTCGTCGCCTTGTCCGAAGGCCACGCTCATCTGCTCTGGATAATAGCCGTTGTAATATTTAAAGGTAAGCACATAGCTGCGGTTGCCCTCAAGGTGGAGGACGGGAGTGAGCAGCCAGTCGTCCTTCCCGTTGTCGCCCGAGTTGCAGCGGGCGTAGGGATTGTCATCGTTGCGCCACACCCAGGTGGCACCGTCCTGGTTGCTGTCGATCACCATGAACGTGTTGAAATTCTTCTGCGCATCAAAACTCTCATGGAATGGGATTGCCGCGCTGGCCTTCAGCGGACTGTGGTCCTGCGCCCAAGCTGTCGTGCCCAGACTCAGCAAAGCCAATGTCAGTAATGGTAAAGTCTTTTTTCTCATATTATGTTGGGGTTAGTGTTAGTTCTGTTTCGTTATTGCAAAAATAGGGGAAAGAGGTTTTCGGCCCAAGTTTTCGGTCATTCAATTTGTTTGAATTCGTCACTCGGCGTGTTTAAATCAGTCATTTTTGTCAGTCTCTACGGCCTTTCGGTATTCATTAGGGGTCATTCCGTATTTCTGATAGAACAGCGTGTAGAGCGTACTGGTCGAGGAGAAACCGCAGTCGTGGGCCACGGCCTCAATGGTGTGGTTGGGATGCAGGCGCAGCAGCGTGCACGCATGGTCCAGACGCAGGTCGTTGACGAAGTGGGCATAGTTCGTCCCGGCGAATTTCTTGAAGAGCTGGGCAAATTTGTTCTTGGGAATATTGAGTTCCTCCAGCAGTTTGTCGCGCGAGAGGTTAGGGTCGAGAAAGAGCTGATGCCTCACGAGCTTGTCGTAGAGCCGTCGGTAGAGAATGGTGTCCACGTCATTTTTGCCCATTTCATCGTTGTCAGTCCCGCTTTTCTCGGGCGTCAGTCCTTGGGCTGACTCCTTCTTCTGCAGTTCTTCTATGTATTTCGCCATTCGCTGATTCTTCTTCAGGATGAGTGCGGCATTGCGTTTCTCGCGAATCAGAAGCAAGGCACCGGCAGCCACGATGACCAGCACGATGACGATCATCTCGTTTTGCCGCATCTTGGCCAGCGCGCGTTCCTGCTCGATGGCTTCGGCCTTTTTCTCGTAGTTGTTGGTGATTTCGGAGATGGCGCTCTGCTCCTCGCTGTGGCGGAAAGCGCTCTGCAGCGAGTCGAGCTGACGGAAGGTGGTGATGGCTTCGTCGCGGCGGCCTGTCTTGTCGTAGGCTTCAGCCACCCTGCGGTAGAGTTGACAGAGGTCGTAATAGGGTTCCTCACCCAGGTCGATGACGTCGGGCCGTATTCTGTTCCAGAGGCTGATGATGTCGTCCCATCTTCCGGCTTCGGTCAGATATTCCACTGCATGCAGATAGTCGTAGCTGAAGGCTTCTTTCGATTTCAGAAAGTTGTCGTAGCACTGCTCGGCTTCCTTTCCCCGGCCCGCCCTCAGCAGAAACAGGGTCTTGTGGATGTCGATGTCCGCCTGCCATCGAGTGTCCTTGGCTGAGAAGGGACTGCCGCTCTTGGCCTGTGAGGATTTCACGTAGGCTTCCAGCTCACTGATTGTCGGCAGTCCGTTGCGGCGGTCGTCCTGCATCATTTCGATGAGCGTGATATAATAATAGTAGACGTCGCTGTATTTTTCCGGCTTGCTGCTTTTCTTCGCCAGTGCGATGGCCTGTCGCAGCATCTTGTAGCTCTTGTCGACATCGCCGCTGGTGTGAGCAATTTTCCCCTCGTTGAACAAGACCACCGATTGCATATATGCGTCGTGGCTGTCGGCAGAGAGGCGTTTGAGCATTTGGGCATAGCGGTTCATCTCCGCTAGATTGTGGTTGTTGTCGAAGCACATGAGCAGCTTGCTGATCACCTTCTGCTGAAAACCGGTATCGCCGCTGGCCCGGTCGTCGTAGAGTCCGCGCTTGTAGTACTTCATGCTCTCGAAGAAGTTGCCTCTATTATAATATAGGTCACCCATGATCTCATTGGCAACGTGGGGCTCCAGCTTTCCCGCGCTCTGCATTTGCTTGAGCAGCGTCAGCGACTTCTGCATATCGGTGAAGTTGTAGGCGTAAATCTTGTCAATCTCAGCTCTGATCTCCGGCGAAAGATTTTTTTCGGCTTGGGCACTGACAAAGGCAAACAAAAATATAGCGACAGCCAGCATCCTCACCCAAAATGAGTAGAACAGATGGCCTCTTTTATGATTGTTCCTCATAACTCTAATTGTTTATGGCGATACCGTAAAAACATGCTACAAATATAGCAAATAATAATGGTTTCTCCCATTAAAATCCTATCTTTTTTCTTCCTAGTCGTGATGGGACTAGGACTTATGAGTCAATCCTCGTATAGGATCTTTTGCGGCCCGCCGGATAATTCCAGTTATTGCAGCTTCGGCTTCCGGCTAAGGTTCTGATTTGTTTTCTGTCAATCTTGTTGTCTCGGTGCTTGTTGTATAAAGACATGATGTTGCGTGACAACTGTCACGTTTGTGTGTGACAACTGTCACGTTTGTGTGTGACAACTGTCACCTTACCTTTGCAGTTGATAGAAAACGAGGGTAAAACCTTGTTGTTTCTCGGTTAATTTTTACCTTTGTTGTAGTAAGGGAAAATT
>ONYS01000161.1 GCA_900322095.1 uncultured Prevotella sp. | reverse complement strand
GACACGATAGGTCTGACCGCCTTTCAGATGAACAAGCGGACTGAAGAGGTAGTCGTCGGTAGCCTTATAAGCATCCATATAGTCAATGAAGCACTTGAAGGCCTCGAAGTTTCCACCGGCATAAGTGAAGGTCTTGCCCGTGTTATCGTTGTCTACGGCCTGCCAGCGTGCAGCCTGAACAGCATTTTCGAAATCCTCAAAGAAGGTTGGTTCATAAGCCTTACCGGCATAGAGTTTCACACTCTCGCTATCCCCCGTACCATAATCATTCTTTGAAGTTACGGTATATGTATAATAATTGAAGAAGTCAGGATCTGTATCCGTGTAGGTTGTGCCGGTAACATCGGAAGCAACCACCTTATTACCCGGAGTACGGGTAATCTCATAGCGCAGAGAGTTCTTGTCATAGCCCTTTCCTGTATGACTAACTGCGGGTGCTTCCCACTTTAGACTAACGTTATTTCCCTCTGCGCTTGCCGTAAGATTCTGCACGTTGCCTGGGGCATCCTGACCAACAAACACTTTTACGCTGTCTACCAAACCTTTCTCACCACTAATACGGTAAGGAGTCAGATAATAGGTGACTATGCCCTGTGTGGGGTTAGTATCGTCCCAAGTGCACTCTTGGCCCGCTGTGCCAGGTAAAGTGGCCACCACATTATCGCGAGTGCCACGGCTGACCGTTACCTCCTTGAACTCTGTCAGGTTATCACCACGCCAGTTTACGGTGGGGTTTGTCCAGCTCAAAGATGCCTTCATTGTACCATCGTCAGGTGAACTCAAAAGGAATAGCAAGACCAACAACCTCGTTGAAAACCATGTCGGACTCCTTCACCATGGTCTTCTTTTTCGGGTCAATCTTGTAGAGGCGTTGATACCCATCGTTGCTCGTGCTTAACCAGTAGAGCAAGTTTGAGTTGTTGTCGAAATCCATAGAGTGGTCAAAGTTAGGGATTACAGATTGACCATCTACCTTCAATTCCGTTGAATCCACAGAGGCGAAGTCTTCATCAACGTCCAATTTGACCAAATAGCTGCCTTCATAGTATTCATTATTAGCATCGGGCTTTCCTTTGATCACATAGGCATTGCCATCGTAGTCAACAGCCATAGCCCATGCGTAATAGTCCAGTTCCGCTACTCTTGAGAAAGAGCCGTCGGTGGTATTTATCTCATAAACATCACTCGTGGCATAATCTCTTGTTCCGCGAGCCAAGGCCCAGCATGTTTTTCTTTCGCGGTCATAAGCCATTTCGTATATTGTAGGCCAATCTTCTGTAAACTCAAATTGATGAATAACATTTACTTTTCCAGTGTTAAAATCGATAGACACAAACTGGTCTGGCTGGTCTACAAAAGTGAACACACGGCAAATATATCCATAATATGTATCTCCACAGAGGGTGCCACATCTGAGTTTTATCAAATGCAGACCATCATCATCCGGATCAATCGGGGCTACATTAGTTAGTTCGTAACCTTTCTTGCTGTAAAACTTGACGTAATGAGCAGGGCCCGAGGCGTCGAGCATAGTTGCGCCATACATTAAGACGCCCTTGTACTCATTTAAGTCAACAATTTTTCTCGCAGAAGGATTTTCACCTGGCTGTGCGGCATGCATAGTAAGAGTGAAAGCCATCGCGGTTAGACATGACAATAGCAGTTTTTTCATATTTGGCAGAAAAGTTGAATGATTGCTTAAGATTTCAAAGAGAATCCGTTCGCCCTAAGGGAGCAGAATGCATACCCCCTAAGGAGCGAACGAAAACAAATATTGTAGAGCTATAAAAAGCGGAATCCGTTAGAACACAACTTTTATGCTTTGTTTTCCAACCTTGACAATGTAGGAGCCACTCTGTACGGGCACTGTCAACGTGTTGCCTTCAGCCTTGCCGCTGTATACAAGCGTTCCGTTGAGCGAATAGACATTCACTACCTCATTTCCAGTCACTGTGAGTTTTCCGTTGACCACTTGCACAGGTGCGTTACTCAGCGAGACAGAACCAATGCCGTTGTAGATGTTGCCCACTTCCTTCTCCTTAGAGAATGCGCTCTCCTTCAACTCACGCGTTGTAGGATTGGTCTTCACAGCCGACACCTTATGACGGATGGCGGAAGTGACAGCATAGTCAGGAACGTTGACTGTGGTCTCGGTGCCCTGGACGTAGCGGCCATAATAGAAGGGATCCCAGAAGGTCTGGCCTGCAGTGTAGTTCTGGCTCACCACGAGATTCTTCAGATAGAGGTGGGCAGGAGCATAAACTGCATAGATACCGATCTTCGAACGGCTGGTTCCCTTAGTGAAGGTCACTGTGCTGGTCTTAAACTCATCCTCTGGCAGGTCGTTATCATAGATAAGCTCGGCCTGTTCGAAGTCACCTTTCTGCTCATTCCAGTTGAAGAGGGCAAAAGCTGCACGAGTATAACGGGTTTCGTGCGAATTATCAGAGAACCAAACTTCGCCATGATCGCCTCTAAGGTCAACTTGCACATTTACCTTGCCACCATCCTTAGAAAGATCAAGCTCGGGTGATACCAGACCGGCATCTGCGTGGTTGAACATATACTGCCATCCATCCACGCATACACAACCGGGATAAGGAAGACCCTGTTTAGCTATCCAACCAGCTTGGGTTTGGAAGGGCTTAATCACGTAGTTGTCGTAGGAATAGTAAGAAGGATCATCAAAACTCCAAGTGATCTCTGAGCCGTCGGTCATCTCCAGATTGTTTAGAGATTCATTGGTGACGATGAACTCGCCATCGGTCTTGGCCACGCGCTGATGAGAAGCCCAGTAGTTGTAGACCTCGGCAGAAGGAACTTCACTCCAAGATGCCTTATATGAGTGGTCGGCCTCTACGTTGGCATCGTTGAGCTCGGGAGCCACCAGGTCGAAGACCTCAGCCTCGGGGCATTCGAACGACTTCTTGCCGTCGGCATTCACAGCCTGCACACTGTAGTAGTAGGTTTTGCCCGACTCTACATTCTCAACGGTGTAGGCGGTATCGGTAACTTCCTGATCCTTCAGCACGTAGTTGATGGTGGTGGTCTGGTTGTCGTAGTCGCCGGTGACGTCCTTGCTGTAGACGTTCAGACGATAGCTGACAGCGCCGTCAACCTTTGTCCAGTGGGCCATGAAGCTCTCACCGTCGTAGTCGGTGTAGGGCAGGGCCGTAGGCATAGCGATGTAGGGATCGATGGTGTAGACGCGCACATCGTCGAGATAGATGCGGTGCACAACGTCTTCCTGAGTCATCTGCTGACGAACGAGGTTGAACAGCGTGTACTGACCAGCGTTGTAGAACTTGATGGTGTAGGTCTTCCATTCGGGAGAGACATCGGTCAGCACCACGTCGCCCAGCATATCCCAAGAGGGCTGCATGTTGAACGTCTCGGCAGCCTCGGCCAGAAGATACTGGTTCTCCACACCCTCATCGGTGCGGGCCTTGAACTCAAGAAACACCACACCCTGATGGGCGCTGCAGTCGAGCATAGGCGTGTTGAGGTTGCCACCGTCGCTCTCACTGGTAGCCACGCATCCGCCGGCGGGCGAGAGGTAGTGACCGCCCCATCCGGGCTGATGGGTATACTCGGGCAACATGTTGATCCAGAAGGGATAGCTCGAAATCTGATCCGAGGTAAGCTCAACCGACGTATCGGGATTGCCGTAGCTGCCGGCCGTCATCAGCGAGAAGTCCTCGTTGATCACTTCAACGGGCGTACCATAGTCCGTGGGCGAATCCGTGCGCATCACTTTTGCCACGATACCCTTGCTGGGGGCCTTAATCATCAATGAAGACTTGGCCGGACTATTGTTGGTCATCGCCCTGCCTGACAAATTCTGAGCTTCCGACTGAGTGACGCCAATGGCTGAAACTCCCAAAGCTGCTAAGAGAAGTAATTTTTTCCCATGAATGTCAAAAGTTTAGTACAGTTAAAATAAATAAAGATTTTGTTGTTGCAAATATAAGAAAAAAAGTAACATCGTAGAGAAAATTTCTTGCGATATTAATTACTCATTCGTGAAATAGTAACTCGAAAATAGTAATCCCCATGCCTGCAGTGCGGTTCTGAAACGCTTGCGGGCATGGGGACGAAAATCAAACGGCCTTGGCGATCTGCTTCTCTTTCAGCAGTTTAAGATAGGTAGAAGGTTTCAGACCGGTGTTTTTAGTAAACACATTGATAAAATTGGCCTGCGATTTATAGCCCACGCTCTCGGCGATGGCCCTGATGGTGAAATTACCATAATTTTCGGTATCGGTCATTCGGATGATGGCCTTCTTAATTCTGAAATCATTCACCAGCGCGCGGAAGTTCATACCGTAGACGTCGTTGATCACCTGCGACACATAGCGCGAGTTGGAGTTGGTCATGGCAGCAAGCTTCTCTATGCCGAAGTCGGGGTCGCAGTAGGCGTCACTGTTTTCCATCACATTCAGGATGTCGGCCAGAAGTTCGTTCTGCTGTTTCTGCGTGGGTATCAAGCGCGCTCTTGGTGCCTGCTCGTTGGCCTGGTCTGAAGTATGGGCTATGGTCAATTCGGGAGTCGTCTTCGAAGTCTGTTCTGCAATCTCCTCCCCTGTCTCCTCGGGCTTTGCCTCAGGCGTGGCTGACTGTTCTTCTTCTGCATCTCTCATCGCGGAGGTCGTGGTCTCCGGTTTCTGTTCGCGATGCTCCTCGCGGCCGGGTCTGTCGATGACGTCGAGCTGGCGGGAGATGACCTTGTCATGCAAAATGCTTTCCTCGGTCTTGTTGAACAGATTATGGTATGCAGCCGAGAGTTTGCGCTTCTGCTGCCAGGTGACGGTGAGCAGGGTGAGGAACACGACGGCACAGCAGCCGAGTATCAAGAGCATAAACTTCTGGTTGCTGATGGTCTTCAGGCTGTCCTGGTTGGTCTTGTTCAGACTGTTGATGGTGTTGAGATTCTTCTCCATCTCGTGGAAGAAGAGTGCGTTCTGAATCTCGCTCAGAGCGTTCATATTGAAGATGGAGTCTTTAATCAACAGGTACTTCTGCTTGTAGTCGAGGGCTTTCTGCCGGTCGGTGCTCTCATAGAGATCGGCCAGCGACCGAAAGCAGTTGACCTTCAAGGCCAAGATGTCGTTCTTCTCTGCGATGTTCAGGTTCCTGTTGAGGTAGATCAGGGCCGAGTCGCGCTGTCCCATGACAACAAAAGCATCGGCAAGCATGCCGTTCACGGTGGCCACGTCCAGTGGTCTCATGTGGTGGCTGGCTGCAAATCGCGAGGCCTCCTGATAGCGCTTGAGGGCTGCGGCGGTATTGTGCGAATAGTCTTCTATCACTCCTCGGGCCAGCAGTACGTCGTAGCCGTAGCGGTCGCGGTTCTCCTTGTAGCTGCAGAGTTGCTTATACCATTGCTTGTATTGCTTGAGGGGCGTCTTGGGCTGATAGGCGAAGATCAGATTGTTCAGCATCTTATTGGCCAACTTGCGGTCGCCGCGGGCCCGTGCCATTGCCAGCGTCTTCTTGTAGAGGGGCACGCTCTGGTCGAAGTCGCCATACATCGAGTAGATGTTGCCGATATCCTTGTAGACCAATGCCAGCAGGCTGTCGAGCTTCAGCTTCTCACAGATGTCCATGCTGTTCATGAAGTTCTCCATGGCCTTGCTGTAGTTGTTAGTGGCATAGAAGAGAAGTCCTGCCTCATGCTCGGATTCGGCGCGCAGGGCCGGAGCCACACGGTCTCCCCTACTCTGCAGCAGTTCGAAGCAGTTCAGGGCGAGCTTGTCTTTTCCGTTCTTTGCCAGCTCCTTGCCTTTTGCCAGCAGTGCCGCATCGCCCAGCTGATTGTAGCGGGCCAGCTCAGCCTGCTGCT
The DNA here is from genome assembly GCA_900322095.1 of uncultured Prevotella sp. Lineage (GTDB taxonomy): Bacteria > Bacteroidota > Bacteroidia > Bacteroidales > Bacteroidaceae > Prevotella. The sequence continues at coordinate 168 of ONYS01000161.1, read as the reverse complement.
TTGCTGCTGGCGATTGCAGGGCATACGACAGCAGGACGAGCAAGAGAATCAGTATATTTTTGCTTGTAGTAATTAGTGTTCACTGAATAAATGTAACGTTCTGATAATCAGAAAATAATATCGTTTTTGCTTGGCTATTTAACATTTTATTTGTATCTTTGTAGTGTT
>ONYS01000061.1 GCA_900322095.1 uncultured Prevotella sp. | reverse complement strand
TATCTTTAACACTTTAGCACTCTTCATATCGCAAAGATAAGAAGAATAGTTCAAATAACAAAATGTTTCTACATAGTTTTAATGCTTTTTATTACTATACTCCTTCGGTGTACCGAGCGTACCGGTATAGTTGACACCCTGCAGGGCTGCGAGTGCCTTGACGTCGTCGAGAATCTCCTGAGCTGCGTCGAAGTCAACCTTAGAGTCAGAGCCCTTAGACGAATAGGCGTTGTCGTACTCTCTCTTCGAGCGCTCAAAGTTGGCGAAGAAGAAGAGCTTATCCTTCACCAGCGGTCCGCCGAGCGTAGCACCGAAGGTGTTGTCGGTCAGAGAACCGTACTTGGAAGAAGTGCCGCCGTTGTGGAGCTTGTACTTGTCTGATACCATGTCACCATTCTGGAAGTAAGAGTAGACCCTTCCGTGGAAGTCGTTGGTACCCGACTTGGTGATGGCGTTGACAGCACCACCGGTGAAGCCAGACTGGCGTACGTCGAAGGGCGCGATGGAAACCTGCAGCTGGTCGATGGTCTCCATAGAGAAGGCCTGCGTACCAGCCTGTCCGCCGTTGGCGCCGTTGGCCGTCAGACCAAAGACATCGTTAGACATAGCACCATCGATCATGATAGAATTGTAGCGGTTGTTGGAGCCTGCGAAATACATGGCGCCACCTTCCGTCACCTTCACGAAGGGATTGATGCATGCCACGTCGGCTACGCTGTGGGTGAGCGAGGGCAATTCCTCGATGCGTGCGTTGCCAATAGACTCAGCAGCACCATTACGCGTGTTGTTGACGCCGGGCTGTCCGGTAACGACAACCTCGCCAAGCTCCTTGGTGTCGGCCTCGAGCCAAACGGGGAGGTCATAAGTTTCACCCAAAGAGAGCTTCAGGTCAGTGAAGTCCTTGGTGCGGTAGCCAATGTAGCTGACCTTAACGTTGTAAGGTCCGCCAGGTCGCATACCCGTGATGGTGAAAGCACCTTTTGTGTTGGTCACAGCCATATACTTTGTACCAGAGGGCACGTGTATGGCTTCGATTGTTGCTCCTATCACATCCTCGCCGTCAGCGGTGACTTTACCGCTCATTGCAGAGGTTGTGACCTGTGCCATCAACGAAGTTGTAAAGCACAACAGCAATGAAATCAGAAAAAGCAGTCGTTTCTGCATAAGTTGTGTAAATTAAATGAATGAAATATCTCAAAAATGTTCTTTTTCTGCTAACACAATGCAACTCTAAATAAATTTTATCAAAAAACTGTTGTAAAAGTGAAATATTTTATTTCAAAAGGATGAAGATTTAGATTTTCCGAAAATACGCCAAATTTTTATGATAGATTCTGAGGTTTTTGGCCGTCATAGCAACATTCAAGGGGCTGAAGTATACATCATTCCGCTCTGCAGAAGGTTACACATCAAATGGTGCCAATGGAAGCGTTGGAATTCCTGCAGACGAACAATGATCACCGATATACATCATCATTTTAACTTTCCCCCGTGAAAAGGAACAAGCGCCTGAATACTGTCGCCAGCAGGAATGCCGACGCACTTGCATTGGTTCTAGTAAATTTACTTGCTATATGTTGAAGGCATAGGCATAATCAGGCCCAAACAAAGAGTTGCGATGGGCAATGGATAAACATAGATACGAGGATAGTTGCCGTCTGACGTTCGTCAGACGATTGTCCGACGTTCGTTAGACGATCGTCCGACGTTCGTCAGACAATCGTCCGACGTACGTCGGAAAGCAAGAATTATCGCATAATAGAAGAAGGCCGCACGAATATCGTTATTAGAAAAGCAAGAATACAAAACACGACGACCGCCCACAGACTGTTACAGAACAAGCGTTGCAGGCTTGCTGTAAGAAGAAATGAAGGTACTGCCTTCCAGGCAATAACATGCCTCTAGTAAAACATAAGACTTATATAATAGGTATAACAGCGCAAACAACAAAAAGGGCTAGCTAGCAGAAACAATATATATAATAGGTATAGCAGCGCAAACAACCCTGTAAGGGGCAGACGGGGATAGCTGTCCCCATTTTTCTCTGAACTCAGTGCCCCGAAGGTGGCCCACCAGCGCGTAGCTCGCAGTTGGTTTATAGGAGGCTCGTCATTCCTGACGACCAAGATTGAAAAAAGTGCCGCATGGTAGGAGGGTCGTCATTCTTGACGACCAAGAAAAAAGGACCGCTTGCTCTTCACAAGTAAACCCTTCTGTGGCAGGAATAACGATACCGTCCCACCACCACCCCCTACCTACAGAAGGAGAGAAGAAACATCGGGGAGCAAATTCTGATTGATATTAGTATCCCGAAGAGGGGTGTATCAATGCCCGATTGATATTCTGGTATGTTTCAGTTGCGACACCATCTCTTCCCTACTATGGCTTTCGAAAAATAAGCATAACGGTTCCATACAGGGCAAGTGCGGTCCGAATGAAAAACTATCACCCTAAAACTCAAAATTAAGCGAAATACATGTTACGCAATGAAAGTCATCAAAAAAAGTTTTCCACAAGCAGTTTTAATCTGAAAATTAGCAAGATTGATTTATATCAATTTGCTTAAATATTTAGATTAAAATGCTAATTTCAAACCTTAAAATTCGTGTTTCTCCGAGCAATTCACCTAGATTGTAACACTTTGTAAAGTTGTAGCTTACTATTTGATAGTTTTTGATTAAAAGAAGAAGAGCCAAAATAGCCGATTGTAAAGCGAAAAATTGAAGGATAAAAGTGTGTTAAGAAACTTTTTAGTTACGATTCTTCTTTGTACTTTTGCACCAGAAATAAAAACAACAACGAAAGTTTTAAACCTTTAAAAATAAAAATGAAAAAGTTAGTTCTTTTTGGATTAATGTTGCTCGTCTCAACAATCTCTTTCGGAAGAAACCACATTGTTGACAAAGCCAATGTGACAATTGCTGATACACTCTTCTACAGTGCCAAGCATCAGGTGGTGAGCAATCCCGAGAAGGCGAGCTACTACCGTCTGCTCGTGACTGTAGGCAAAGGCCTCAACAAACAGGATGCCTTTGTTGACTACTACATGGACGGAAATATGAAAGCCGAAGGCTCATACAGTTTCCTCGACCTTAACAACGACAAGAATTCAAAGCTCGACGGAGAAGTGACCACTTACTACAACAACGGTAAGGAACAGCTCCACGGCAACTACGTGAACGGTATGCGCGAGGGCTACTTCACCGCACAGCTCAAGGATGGAAGCATCGCCATCGTGGAATACAAAGAAGGCAAACCAGTCTACAACTATTGCCAGGTGACCCATCCCAATGGCGAGTTTGAGAAGATTCCTCTCAACAAGCTCAATTCAATCTTGGAATAAAGTAATAATAATTTCCCATAAAATGATTTTAGAAGCGACTCGGCGGAGCCGCTTTTTTTATTCTATAAAGGCAAACCGCTTTGCTGGAACAATAAGCCATGCAAAGCGGTCTGGGCAATATTTCTTTTAGTAATTTCTTGCCACGAAACCAAATCTGTTGTTTGCGAAATCCAAACGAAAAACTTCTATCGCCCAACGGCAAGTTTTATCGTTGACGGAATAGTCTCTATCAGTCTAATCCCTCTCTTGGGGAGTATGCTTGGGCGTATAACCGAACTTGTCTTTGTAGGCACGCGAGAAGTAAGACTGGTTGGTAATGCCCACTTTGGCCATCACCTCACTGACGCGCCGGCAGCCATGGGCGAGCAGGCGCTGTGCCTCGTCAAGACGCTTGTCGATAATCCAGCGCTCTGGCGTCTGGTCGGTCAGCTTCTTGAAGTCGCGCTTAAACGTGGAGAGACTACGCCCCGTATAATTGGCCAGTTCTTTCAGAGACAGACGATACATGTAGTTCTCGTTCATAAACTCGAGCAGGTCAATCTTCCAAGGCGATGCAAAATCAAAGATAGAAGCATAGACACTCCTATCAGCTTTCAAAACACAAGTGAGTCCTTCGTTGAGTTCTTTGTTGACCCATGCACGATCCAGACTGCTGCTGGTCTTCAGCATTTCCAAAGCGTTTTCAAACAACGACTTCAATTCGTCTGTGACCGGCATTTTCAAGAAAGCCTTACGGCTTCTCTGCACGTGGGCTCCGACGACGTCTCCGCTGAGACTACGATACACTCCCTGAAGAAAAGAACGGGAGAAACTCATTGTAACAGACTCAAAACGATGTGTGGACTTGTCTACATTCTTAACAATGCCGACCGACAAATCTTTACGGACAAATACGCATTCCCCAGCGCGAATAATGACAACCTTGTCGATTTTTCCTTTCTGTTCCAACCTCAAGCTACCCGAAAACAAGTAGATAAGGCTGTGATTTTCTACAGGGAAAACACCGCCAACGTTATCACCTTCTATTAGAGTATGCGAAATTTCATTAATCTGTTTCATTTCGTAATCATTCATATCTTTTTCTAATATCGGGACAAAAGTAAAAATAAATTTCTAGATAACAAATTATCTTTCGGAAAATACCAAAAATTGACCTTATGAGTAAACAAAATAGGGATAATACTTGACAATTGTTAGAAAATTACAGAAATACAGATAAATTTGCCAAACTAAGGCCAAAAGCGCCTATATACGCAGAACAAAAAAAAAGAAAACCGTTTGGTAAAGAATTACTTCGCCAAACGGTTGTTCATAATATTTACTATCGTATTGTTTCTCCGACGAATGTCCTCGCAGTCTTATTCCAAGTCCAACTCCACAGGGCAATGGTCGGAACCATAGATTTCGGTGTGAATCGTAGCGCCCTTGAGACGCGGACGAAGACGGTCGGAAATCAGGAAATAGTCGATGCGCCATCCAGCATTCTTCTCTCTTGCACGGAAGCGGTAGGACCACCAGCTGTAGGTCACCTCATCGGGATGCAGCGTGCGGAAGGTGTCGATGAAGCCATTGCCCAGCAACTGCGTCATGCGCTCGCGCTCCTCGTCGGTGAATCCGGCATTGCGGCGGTTAGTCTTGGGGTTCTTGATATCTATCTCCTCGTGGGCCACGTTCATGTCGCCGCAGACCACGACAGGTTTCTTCTCGTCCAGTTTGTGGAGATAGGCCTGGAAGTCGTCCTCCCAGTGCATTCTGTAGTCGAGCCGGCGCAGCTGGTCCTGAGAGTTCGGCGTGTAGACCGTCACGAGGTAGAAGTCGGAATATTCGAGCGTAATGACGCGTCCCTCCTTGTCGTGCTCCTCAATGCCGATGCCGCGACTGACGCTCAGCGGATGAAGGCGCGTGAAGATGGCCGTGCCGCTGTAGCCCTTCTTCTCAGCATAGTTCCAATAACTCTCATAGCCGTCGAAGGCAATATCGAGTTGCCCCTCCTGCATCTTCGTTTCCTGAAGGCAGAAGAAGTCGGCATCTAGTTTGGCAAAGTTCTCCTTGAAATCCTTGCCAACGCAGGCGCGAAGCCCGTTTACATTCCAGGATATGAATTTCATAAGACGTAAAGTTTTGACCAGTTATAGGGAAGGAGCAGACTAAATACGCTTAGACTCTCCCCGCAACAGATTCATGAACTCCTCGCGGGTCTTGGCTTGATTGAAAGCCCCGCTGAAGGCGCTCGTCGTGGTGATGGCGTTCTGCTTCTCCACGCCGCGCATCTGCATGCACATGTGCTTAGCCTCAACGACTACCATCACTCCCATGGGCTTCAGCGTGTCCTGTATGCACTCCATCACCTGCTTGGTCATGCGTTCCTGCACCTGCAGGCGATGGCTGAAGATGTCGACCACGCGGGCAATCTTGCTCAGACCCGTGATATAACCGTTGGGAATGTAGGCCACATGCACCTTGCCGTAGAAGGGCAGCATGTGGTGCTCGCACATCGAGAAGAAGTCAATGTCCTTCACGATGACCATCTGGTTGTAGTCTTCCTTGAAGAGAGCAGCGTTGAGCACGGCGTGAGGGTCCTGGGAATAGCCGCGGGTGAGAATCTGCATCGCCTTTGCCACACGCATAGGCGTCTTCAGCAGTCCTTCACGCTCGGGATCCTCGCCCAGGAGCTTTATGATCTCTTTATAATGAGCGGCCAACTCGTCGAGGCCGTCTCTGAATTCTGTTTCTGGATTCATATATATAATAAGGTACAGTCTTCCAACTGCCACTGACAGACTTGAAGACTATTATATTTAATACTGAACGGTGATTTTTCCTCTGAGGATAGTGGCCGAACTATAGCCCATGGCTTTTATCTTGCGGAGCATGCGGCTGGCCTCCTCATACGTACGGTAGTTTCCTACACGGCATTTCCACGAGGGAGAATAGAAATGCACGTAGACAGGCTGGTCGGGGAACTTCATCTTGATCTTGTTGCCGATGTCCTGAGCGCGCTGGCGGTCCTGGCGCGAGTTGCCACCACTGTAGACCTGGATGCGATAGCCCGTGATCTTGCGGCTGCCACGCATCACCTTCTTGCGCATGTTGACGGTCTCTACCTCTTCTTTTGCCTCGGTGCGGTCTTTATTGGCCTGATGCTGCTCGGCGGTCTTGCGCTCCTCAGCGGCCTTACGCTCCTCAGCAGCTTTGCGTTCCTCTGCTGCATGCTTCTCTTCCGCTGCCCGCTTCTCCTCTGCGGCACGCTGTTCTTCGGCTTGACGCAGGGCTTCCTGACGCTGAGCCTCAGCAGCTTTCTTCAAACTGTCGTTCCGCTGGGTCTGAGCCGTGCGGTCCTGTTGCTTCTGAGGTTCTGTCTTCTTTTTCGTTGTTGTAGCAGGTTCGGGCAAGGCAGGCTTGCGCACAGTGCTTGTGGTCTGCTTCTCTACGGTCTTCTTTTGCGTAACCGGTTCGACCTTCTTCTGCGGAACACTGTTCGTCACTGAAGCCTTTCCGTTCACGAGTTTGTCTATTTCTGAACTTTGTTCTACTGTCACAGTACCTTTGCCCGTCTTCTGCTGTAGATGATCGGTAAATGTCTGTGCCTGTAGGCTGACAGAACAAAATGTGACGAGCAATGCAATGACGATTTTCCTCATTCTTATTAATGGTTGTTTCCCATCGCACGGGTCTCCCACCCGGTTCTGTCCGGGCAGGAGACGCTGTGCCACGATGGGCAATTATAATAGGGTTTGTTGCTCTCCTCAAGAAAGGAGGATCAGAAAGGAAGCTGATTACTTCTTCCAAGCATCAATGATGCCCTTGAAGTCGTTGGCCTTCAAAGAAGCGCCACCAATCAGGCCACCGTCGATGTCGGGTTTAGCGAAGAGCTCAGGAGCATTGCCGGGCTTGCAGCTGCCACCGTAAAGGATGGTTGTGTCCTCAGCAGCCTCTGCGCCGTACTTCTCAGCCACGATGCTACGGATGTAGGCCAGCATCTCCTCAGCCTGTTCAGCTGTAGCGGTCTTGCCGGTACCGATAGCCCAGATGGGCTCATAAGCCAGCACGATGTTCTTCCACTCCTCAGCTGTGAGATGGAATACGCTGCCTTCGAGCTCAGCCTTAACGACCTCGTTCTGCTTGTCGGCCTCGCGCTCCTCCAGCGTCTCGCCGCAGCAGAAGATCACCTTCAGACCATTGGCCAGAGCCAGATCAACCTTTGCCTTCAGAATCTCAGGAGTCTCGTTGTAGTACTGACGGCGCTCAGAGTGGCCGAGGATGACATACTGCGCACCGGTGCTCTTCACCATAGCGGCAGAAACCTCACCCGTGTAGGCACCCTTCTCCTTGTCGGCGCAGTTCTCTGCACCAAGGGCAACAACGTCCTGATCCAGCACCTCAGCCACCTTAGCCAAGTGGATGAAAGGAGTGCAGATGATGACGCCACAGTTGGGCTTGTCAGCTGCCAACAGATCGTTGATTTCCTTTGCCAAAGCAACACCTTCCTGCAGGTTCTCGTTCATTTTCCAGTTGCCTGCAACAATTTTCTTTCTCATTTTACTTTTGTTTTAAAAGATTGAATATTGAGTTCTGATTCTAATTTCTTTAATTTGTCAATCTGTCTGTCTTGTGCCGACCTGACTTTCGACGACCACGCCCACAGTCTGTCGGCAATGCTCAGGAGCGTGAGGGGAAGCACGAACAGCAACAGCACGACGACGATTTTGTGCGTGGTGCGGTCGACTGGCATCTGGCCGATTTCCGACTGTGCAATGGGCTTGTTCAGCTCAGCCATCGGCAAGTCGTTGTGGCTCCATTTGCCAATGATGGTTCCGTCCTTCAGCAGCAACAGTCCGGGATTGCTGCGGATGATGGTCTTCAGCGTCGTCCCGTCTGTCAGACAGAATGGATATTCCGCCCCAGTAAGATCCTGCCAACGGCTGATGGCCTTCGGGTCACTGGCCGTGAGACAGTAGAACGGCACGTGATTGTCCTGCGCATACTCGTAGATGTTGTCGATATTGCCGAAGTTGCTATCATCGGCATCCGACAGGCTGGGCGAGATGAGCAGGAAGGTGTAACCTTTGCGGTCCAACACCTGCTGCGTGATGTCCTCGCCGCCGAGCTCTATGCTGAAGTCGTGGATGGGCGGCACGTAGCCGGTCTGCGTCTGCACGGTCTTCGAATCGATGAACGTCCACGTGGAATCGGGATAATTCTCCAGCGTGAACTCCTTTCTGACTCCATTTTTCTCCAGGATGAATGTCGTCTCAAACTTCGGCTGGGGCGCTCCTGGTGGAATCTCCATACCCTTCTTGATGTTCGCGCCGATGTGATAGGGGCGGAAATCGAAGTAGGGAAGCTTGTAGAGGCTCCATCCGCTCGAGATGAGAATGAAGAGAATGGTGTAGTTGATCACTATCCATTGATTGCTCCTTCCCACGAAGCGGGGCATCCTCAGCGGCGCCCACGCCGTAGTCAAAGCCAACGCCAAGAGAACGATGTTCTTCATCAACGTCTGAACATTGGTGAGATGGATGGCATCGCCAAAGCATCCACAGTCCTTGACGGGATTGGCTATCGCGATCCACACCGTGACAACCGTCATACACCCGATGAACAGCAACGTCAGTCGGGTGACAAGCCGGCGGCGGATGGCGAAGAGCATGAACACACCCAAGCAGAACTCAAACGCCGAAAGGCTGATGGAGCCCGCCAGCTCTACCCAGTCGGGAACATAGTCCTGCACGTGGAGCGCGGTCAGGTAGTCGTGGATCTTATATTGCGTGCCGAGCGGGTCGATGGCCTTCACATAGCCGGAGAAGATTAGCGTCAGCGCCAACACCAACCGGCACAGGTTCACCACGATGCCGAATGCCCTGCTGGCCTTCACCCGCGACAGCAGCGACTGCGAGCTACTCTCGTCGGTCTGCTGATGATCTACCTTCGTCTCCTCTCTCATTCGCCTTCTTTCCTTAGACGTATTGCGCCAAACACGGCATAGTTGATGATGTCCATATAGTTGGCGCCGATGCCTTCCGACACCAGGGCTTTCTCATGGATATCCTCCAACTCTTTCACGCGTTCTATCTTTGTAAGGATGAAATCGGTATAACTCTCCACGCGCATGTCACGCCAGGCCTCCCCATAATCGCTATTTTTCTTCGTCATGAGTTCAAAGGCCTGCTTGGCATACTGCGAATATAAGGCCAATGCCTCGTCGGGCGTCATATCCACGGTATCGGAGAATCCTTTCTCCAACTGAATGAGTCCGACAAGACCATAATTAATAAGGGCAATAAACTCGGGACGTATACCTTCGCCCACGAGCGAATGGCCCGTCGTCTCCAAAGTACGGATCCGGCGCGCCTTGATCAAGAGTTGGTCGGTGAGCGACGATGGCCGCAGCAATCGCCACGATGCCCCGTAGTCGTGCAGCTTCTTGGCAAAGAGCTCACGGCACTCATCCATCACGCTTTTAAACTCCTGATTGGTTTTATTTAAATCTGCCACTTTACAGTTGTCTTCGTTTGGTTTTGCATCTTGCATCACGCTGCAAAGTTACGAAAAAGATAAGAGATAGCGCATGATTTATGGCTTTTTTTGATTTGTTCAAGATTGTAGCCTCATGTTATGCAGAAGATTGAGGGCATCTCGCCGCCGCAGCCATCCGGTATCCTACCAATTGTCGGCAAGGTTTACTTTTTCTTACCCAAAGTGAGTGTCCGGGCCAATGCTCTGCGCACGGGAATGTCGTACCAACGCAGACAGACGTAAGCGATGACAAAGCTGAGGACCATCGCACCAATAGAAGCCGCCCACGTATCCATGAAGGTGTAGACCTTGTTCTCTATCAACCAGGAATAGAAGAGGTACATCACGGGATAATGCACCATATAAAGAGGATAGGAAATGTCGCCCAGAAACTTGCAGATGCCCGTTGAGCGAAGGTCGGTAGTAGTTCCTGATGCGCCCAACCAGACGAGGACAGGGAATACGACAACTATGCAGAAAGACTCGTAAAGTCCGTTCAGACAGACTGATCCCGAAGGCGCAATGTAGGGCACCGCGAAAAGCACAAGCAGCACCGCGGAGCAAATCCAGAACGCGCCCCGTATCTTGACCGGACGGAATACCCGCGAGAGGAACATGCCCATCGTGTAAGGAAAGAGCATCCGCAGCATGCCGCCCCAAAAGTTCATCGTATCCAGAGTCCAGCCCACGCCGAAGCTGCCATAGCCGGAGACGTCCGCCACGTTGAACCAAACCAGTATTCCGCCCAACAGCAATGCCAGAGCGCCCAGCACCTTAGTGGGCAGACGGTGGATGAAGAGCGCATAGAGGATGTTGCCAATGTACTCAAAGAAGAGCGACCAGGCAGGACCATTGAGCGGGAACATCTCGCCATTGCCGCGAATCTCGTAGGGACAACCAGGCACGGCAGGAATCATGAACATCGCGCAGAGCAGCGACAGCATCGACAGCGACAGGGCAACATGAGTACCATCCCATTTCACGCCACCTTGCAGATAGAAGAAGACGAGACCAATCACGGCTCCCATCAGCACCATGGGGTGAAGGCGAATCAAGCGGCGCTTGAAAAACTGCCTGAGCGTGAAGCCGCGCTGCCAACGGTCGTCGTAGGCATAGCCAATCACGAATCCGGAAAGAATAAAGAAGAAGTCCACGGCCAAGTAGCCATGGTTGAAATTCTCTATCAGTCCGTCGCTGACGCCGTTTACCGACTTGGCGAAGCCGAAGCCTTCATTGATATGATACCATAACACGAGCAGCGCAGCCACGCCACGCAGTCCGTCGAGCAATTCATAATGGGGTTTACTGTCGGCAAATGCCGATGATGAGATGGTAGTCTCCATTGTGATGTATAGTATTGATGGGATTGATGATATAGAGGGCTTCCCCCACCGACAAGCACCGTTGCCGTGGGGGAAAGCCGATGATTACTTCGCCAGGTCAATATCTACTCCTTTGTCGTCGCGCACGATAAGCTGGGCCTTGCCCATGAATGCGGGAATCAAGTAATGGCTGGCAGCTGAACCGTCAGGCCGTTCCTCGGTTTTGAAGGCCGGATCGCCGTTGCCCCAACCCAGGACTTCCGTTCCCTGAGCACAATTCACTTGCAACGTCTGACAGGCGTCGGGCACTTCCCTACCCTTCTTGTCGACCAGCGTGATGTCGTAGACGGTCAGCCGACCTATTTTCGTCTTGACGACAGAGGCGCGCACGGCTGTTCCCGTTGCAGCCATTGTCGTTGTGACGGTCCGCTTGCCATTGCGATAGCCCACAGCCTTCACCTCTCCGGGCTGATATTTGACGTCCCACTCAAGATAGCTGTCACGGTCGGCCGGACGCTTGCGACCTTGCGACTTACCATTGACGAAGAGTTCCACCTCGTCCATGTTCGTATAGGCCCACAGCGCCACGCGTTCTCCCTCATGCCCCCGAAGGTTCCAGTGGGGGAAGAGATGCAGCGTGGGCCGCTCTGTCCAGGCGGCTTGCAGATAATAGGCTTCATCCTTGGGGAATCCGCAATAGTCGAGCAGTCCAAACTCAGAGCCTGTGGAAGGCCACTTCATCGGATTGGGCTCGCCGCGATAGTCAAATCCAGTCCAGTAGAACAGACCACCAGCAAAGATGTGATCGCGATAATAGTGCCAGCCACGCGCAATGACATTCTTCTCGCCGTTGCTGCGCTCTTCGCCGACGTAGTTGATGGGCGCCATCCAGCCTTGCTGCTGGTCGGTAACGTAGACATTGCGCGTACCGCAGCCGCTCGTCTCCTCAGTGCCGATGACAAACCAGTCGGGATATACCTGCCGCCGGTGCTCCACATCATTCTGCACGATATAGTTGTAGCCGTGAACATCCGTTACTTTCACGATACCGAATCCGCCGCTGTTGCCATAAGTGCAGAGGCGTGTGGAGTCAAGCTCGTGGACGTAGTCCTGCATTCGTCGGGCAATGCGCTCGCCTTTCTCTCCACTTTCTATCTGCCATTCCTCGTTGCCGATGCTCCAGAGCATAACGCTGGGATGATTGCGGTCGCGCATCACCATCTTCTTCAGTTCGCTGAGATGGTAATCGTTGATGCCCATCAGTCGGTTCTCGTCGATCACGTAGAAGCCCATCGAGTCGCAGATGTCGAGCATTGCGGGCGTGGCGGGATTGTGCGACGAGCGGATGGCATTGACTCCCAACTGCTTCAGACGTTGCAGCCGGTATACCCACAGCTCATCGGGAATGCCCGTTCCCACTCCGGCATGGTCCTGATGCAGGTTTACTCCGCGCAGTTTGTCGGCAACGCCATTCACCATGAAGCCGCGCTTCGGGTCAAAATCAAAGTGGCGGAAGCCGACTTTCACTGTCTGAGCATCAACGACATTGCCCTGCGGGTCTACAAGTTGTGCCGTAAGCCGATAGAGATAGGGAATCGAAGCAGACCAAGGATTGATTCCGGAGAGAGTAGTCTTTCCGTCGTTATCTATTTCGCTCACCGTTTTCCCAGCTGCGTCTTTCAGAATATAGTGATGCCGGTAGCCCGGCGCGTTATTTTTAGCCGACAGGGAGAGCACGCCTTTGCCTCCGACATAGTCGGCTGAGACGCACAGACCTTCGTAAAGAAAGTGACGCTCAGGCACTGTTTCCAACCACACATCGCGATAGATACCAGCGCCTTCATAATACCATCCCTCTTCAGTGGAAGCATCAGCACGCACGGTGAGCACGTTGTCTCCACCATAATTGAGGTAGTCGGTCAGCTCATAGCGTTGCGTAGCATAGCCCGACGGCTCTCCACCAAGATAAAAGCCATTGCAGAAGACTTGCGAATTGCGGAATATTCCATCGAAGCGCACGAATATTCGTTGTCCGTCGGCTGACTTGTCAATCGTGAAATGCCGACGGTACCAACCTACGGAGTTCTCCGGATAGCGCCATCCCACTTGTTTGTAGCCGTGGGAATGGCTGGCCAGCGAGTCGAAAGGCAGGTCTACCACCCAGTCGAAAGGCAGGTTTACCTGGCGCCATGCTGAGTCGTTAAACTGAACCCACGCGGGTGAGCGGTCGTGATTGGCTGTTCCAGCCTTAGCCAGATAAGTGAAGTACTCCGTGCCGTGGGTGAAGTCTTTCTCCATCGACGACGCAGAGCCGAATGCAAATTTCCATCCTTCGTTCAAACTCTTCACTGAGCGTTGGGCCAGTGCTGTCTGACCAACGGGCAGCAAGAGAAGAGAGAACAGCAAAGGTTTCAGATTCATGTTGCCAAAGTTTTTGTGGTTATGATTTGATAGATGTTATTATTTTGCAAAGGTAAATAAAAAAATAGTAGTTTCAAACATCAATCAACGATAATTTTCTATTACCCTCCTTCGCTGGGAATTCAAAGAGTATTTGCTGCTAATCCATATTTGACAGTTGTCACGCACAAACGTGACAGTTGTCACGCACAAACGTGACAGTTGTCACGCACAAACGTGACAGTTGTCACGCACAAACGCGACAGTTGTCACGCACAAACGCGACAGTTGTCACGCAACGTGACGGTCGTCACAAAACAACGTGATGGTCGTCACGTACGAACGTGACGCTCGTCACGCATGAACGTGATGTTCGTCACCAAACAAACGTGATGGTCGTCACAACAAACGTGACGGTCGTCACGAGACATGAGCACATGGTTTCTGTACGACAAAGCATCTGGTTATTCTCCATCGTAGTTGTAGGAGCGGCGACATTTTGTTGTTGGTCAAGATTTCATTTAAACGCCCTCAACCACCCTTTCCAAGAAGATACAAACGAAACTATAGTAGCAGCGGCATTCCTACAATATCCAGTGCACTTTATCAAACTAAAAATCTGTAGGAAAGATAGTCTCTTTAGCCTAGCGCCAGAAAGTTGCTAATTAGAGAAAACAAAAAAGCCAGTTCGTTGAAAGACTCGAACTTGCGACCTCACGCCCCCCAGACGCGTGCGCTACCAACTGCGCTACATCCCGTAAGCGAGTGCAAAGGTATACACATTTTTGGTAACCGCCAAATTTTAAGCCAACTTTTTTGCTTTTCATGGGTATTTTTCTTCTTTCAAAAGACTTTTTCCGGTTTTTTGCGGCTGAATCGGCCTCTTTTCAGCCTCAACAAAGCATTCATGAATCATTGTGGAGCGGACGAAGAAAAACATCGTTTATGAAAATTGAGTAAGATTAATAACAAATAATTTTGCCGTTCATCTATTTTTGTTATTTTTGCAGACAGAACACATTTTCTCATTAATTGCAATTGCATTATGCTACAATATACCATCAAGGCCCCCAGTAGGCTGCGTGCCAATATCGCACTGCCCTCGTCAAAGAGCATCAGCAACAGAGCGCTCATCATCCAAGCTCTGTCGGGAAGCACGCTGTTCCCTGAGAACATTTCCGATTGCGACGACACGAAAGTTATGCTCGAGGCGCTGGAACGAATGCCACCCGTGATCGACGTGGGACCGGCAGGCACGGCCATGCGCTTTCTGACGGCCTATCTCAGCGTGACGCCCGGAGAACATATCCTCACGGGTTCTGAGCGCATGCTCCACCGACCCATCGGTACCTTGGTCGAGGCACTCCGCCGCCTGGGCGCAGACATCGAATATCAAGGCGAGAAGGGCTATCCCCCATTGCTGATACGTGGCAAATCGCTCCAAGGCGGTCACATCGACATTCCCAGCGACGTCAGTTCGCAGTACATCTCGGCACTGCTGATGATAGCCCCCACACTGAAGAACGGTCTCGAACTGCGTCTGGTGGGCAACGTGGTCTCACGGCCCTACATCGACCTGACGCTCCATGTGATGCACGACTACGGCGCCAAGGCCAGCTGGACCGACATGGACACCATCACCGTACCCCCAGGCCAGTACAAGCCCTGCCGCTACAGGATTGAGAGCGACTGGAGCGCCGCCAGCTACTGGTACGAGATGCTCATCCTCAGCAGCGACAAGGAAGGCGTCGTGAGTCTTGGCGGACTCCACGACGGTTCGCGGCAAGGCGACTCCATGGTGCGCTACATCTCCTCGCTCTTCGGCATCAAGACAACGGTAGACCACGGCGACGACGACGGTTCGCCACGCATGGTCATCACGAAGGGACTGCGGCCCGTGCAACGGCTGGAATACGATTTCTCCAACTGTCCCGACCTGGCCCAGACGTTCATCGTCACTTGTGCGGCACTGGGTGTGCCCTTCAACTTCACCGGACTTGGGTCGCTGAAAATTAAGGAGACCGACCGCATCGAGGCCATGAAGACAGAATTGAGGAAGATTGGCGTCGTTGCCCGTGACCACGACGACCGCGAACTCATCTGGGAAGGCGGCCGCTGCGACGCCACGTGGGAGCCCTTCGACACCTACAACGATCACCGCATGGCCATGGCGCTGGCTCCATTGGCCATGATCCACGACGAAGTGAGAATCAACAACCCGCAAGTGGTCAGCAAGTCGTATCCCCAATTCTGGGATCACTTGCGCCAGTCGGGATTCATCATCGAATAAAGACATGATATACCTTATTATATTATTAGTAGCACTGGGCATCGTCTGCGCCGCATACGAATGGATACAGCAACGGCGCGGTAAGTCGCAGGCCGTGGTAATGCCCGAACCTACGAACTGCGCCACCTGCGACGGCGTCAACGCCAAGTGCGAACAGGAATGCATGATGGAAGCTGCGGTGAAAGACGTGGTCTACTTCGACGACGAAGAGCTCGATGTCTATCGTGGCCGTCCGTCTGACGAGTATTCGGACAAGGAGGCAGAGGACTTTGCCGACGTGATGTACAGCATGCGCCAAGACGAGGTGAAGGAATGGAACCGGTCGCTCATCATGAGAGGCATCAACATGCCCGACCAGATAAAAGACGAGTTTGTCGCCCTGGCTTCCGGTGAGTAGCAGTTCAGATTCAGAAATTCCAACAAGGGCCTTCCTCAACCGTGCAGACTCCTTCTCTCGCCCAACCGTGCAATAAAATTCCGGTTGATTCGTTTTTCATTCAAACATTGAATCCAATTTGAAAGCCAAATCGTTATATATTATTCTCATTGCGATCAGCGCCGGCATTCTTGTCGGATGTTCCACGCAGAAGAACACCGCCAAGAGCCGTTGGTGGCATTCGTTCACTGCGCGCTATAATACTTATTATAACGGCACGCTGGCCTACATCGACGGCTCACTGGAGAAGGAACAGAACAATCAGGACAACTACACGGAGATCATCCCCCTCTACACCGTTGGCAACAAGAGCAGCCGCGAACTAGGCAAGGGCAACTTCGACCGGGCCATTGAGAAATGCCAGAAGGCCATTAAGCAGCACAGTATCAAGCGTCGCCCACAATGGACGAAGAGCCGCAAGAAGACGCCCCGCGACCTGGAATGGCTCAACCGCAGAGAGTATAATCCGTTTCTCTGGAAAGCATGGCTGCTCATGGGACGTTCGCAGTTCTATGAGGGCAAGTTCGACGAGGCCGCCTCGACGTTTGCCTACATGAGCCGGCTCTATCAGACCCAGCCCGCCATCTATGGGCGCGCACGGGCCTGGCTGGCCAAGTGCTACGTGGAGGAAGGCTGGCTCTACGATGCCGAGGACGTGATACGCAACATGAAGCGCGACAGCATCCACTGGCGTGCCCGCAAGGAGTGGGACTACACCTACGCCGACTACTATATCCACACAGGCGACTACGAGCAGGCCATCCCCTACCTGCGCAAGGTGATCAAACACGAGATGCGCCGCAAGCAGAAAGCCCGCGAGTGGTTCCTGCTCGGACAACTCTATGAGGCTCTCGGCAACAACCGCGAGGCTTACAAGGCCTACAACCACGTCAGCCGACTGGCTCCGCCCTACCAGTTGGACTTCAATGCACGCATCGCCATGACCGAAGTGCTCTCTGAAGGTCAGTCGAAGAAGATGATCGGTCGGCTGAAGCGCATGGCCGCCAACGACAACAACAAGGACTATCTCGACCAGGTGTACTATGCCATCGGAAACATCTACCTGGCCCAACGCGACACCATGCAAGCCATCTCGGCCTACGAGAAAGGCAACAAGAAGGCAACACGGTCGGGCATTGAAAAAGGCGTACTGTTGCTCAAGCTGGGCGACCTCTACTGGACGATGGAGAAATATTCGGATGCCCAGCGCTGCTACGGCGAGGCCATCGGACTGCTCGACAAGGAACGGCCCGACTATGAGCAATTGTCGGCCAGGTCGAAGGTGCTCGACGAACTGGTGCCCTACACCGATGCCATCCACTTGCAGGACTCATTGCAGACTCTGGCCAAGATGGACGAGAAGAGTCGCAACGAGGCCATCGACCGCGTCATTGAGGCCTTAAAGAAGAAAGAGAAGGAAGAACGCGACGCGCAGGCCGAAGCCCAGGCACAGCAAAACGGCAACAGCGGCTTCGACAACAACAATAACAGAAACAACAAGCAGAACACGCAGACCCAGCAAAACCAGCAGGGCGCGTGGTACTTCTATAATCCTTTGGCCGTCAGCCAGGGTAAGTCGCAGTTCCAGCGCCAGTGGGGTAAGCGAGAGAACGTGGACGACTGGCAGAGATTCAACAAGACTGTTGTGGCCGGCGTGGGCGACAACAATCTCTCTGAGGCCGCTGCCGACTCCATCGCCGCGGCTGAGGCTGCCGCAGACTCACTGTCGAACGTTGCCGACTCGGCCCAGAACGACCCGCACAAGCGGGAATACTATCTCAAGCAGATTCCCTTCACCGAGGAGCAAGTGGCCGAAAGCAACAATATCATCAAGGACGGGCTCTTCAACAGCGGCGTAATCTTCAAGGATAAGCTCGACAATCTGGCACTCAGCGAGAAGCAATTCAAGCGGCTCCTCAGCCAATATCCCGACTTCGACAAGATGGCCGACGCCTACTATCACCTGTTCCTCCTCTACAGCCGGAAGGGCGACACGGCCACGGCACAGCAATACGTTGAGCGTTTGAAGAAGGAATATCCGGACAGCCAATGGACTACGTTGCTCACCGATCCCTACTTTGCCGAGAATGCGCGCGAGGGCGTTCATCTTGAGGATTCGCTCTACGCCGCCACCTACGATGCCTTCAAGGCCGACCGCTATGCGGAGGTGGCTGCCAACACGCATATCTCAGAGACGCGGTTCCCCCTGGGAGCCAACCGTGACAAGTTCCTCTTCATCGGAGGACTGAGCAAGCTCAACGACGGCGACGCCAAGGCCTGCGTGGACGACATGCAGCAGATTGTGGAGAAATATCCCAAGAGCGAAGTCAGCGAAATGGCCGGTATGATCATCAACGGTGTGAAGGCCGGCCGCCGACTCCACGGAGGCAAGTTCGACCTGGGCAGCGTGTGGGACCGCCGCAGTGCCGTCATGGCCGACAGCGATTCCATCAACGCGCAGAAGTTCTCGAATGAGCGCAACACCAACTTCACCTTTATGCTCGTCTACAGTCCTGACTCGGTGAACGAGAACCAGTTACTCTTCCAGTTGGCTAAGTACAACTTCGCCAGCTACCTCGTCCGCAACTTCGACATCAACATCGAGGACGACAACGGTCTGCACCGCATGATGGTGAGCGGATTCCGCAATTACGACGAGGCCATACAGTATGCCCGCGGCGTATATGCCCAGAAAGCGGTGATGACAGCGCTGAGGAAAGGCCGAGGCATCGTCATCAGCGACGTGAACCTTCCACTCCTGGGAAAGCAGTTCAGCTATGACGACTACGACAAGTTCTACGCCAAGCATTTCGCTCCGCTCAAGGTGAGCACCTTCCAGTTGCTTACCGAGCCCGACGAGGTCGTCACCCGACCCGAGAAACAGCAGACGCCCACGCAGACGGATGTTGACAATATGCTTGAGGATGGCGTATACATCGACAACGGTCTGACGCCCGACACGAATCAGAACACCGGCACCTACGACATCGAGGAGAAAGCCGACAGCCTCAACACGAAGTCGCCCGCCAACACCTTCGACATCGAGCCGACACCCGAAAACACTCAAGGCACCGAGACCTACGACTTGCAGCCTGAGCAGCCTGAGCAATCTGACCAATCGGACAAGTCTGACCAGTCCGACCAGTCCGAGAAAGCAACGAAGTCAGAGCAGCCCGAGAACAATCAGCAGCCGACAACGCCCGAGCAGCCCGCCAAGCAGGAGCAGCCGATGAAGGCCGAGCAGCCGGCAAAGCAAGAGCAGCCTGAGAAATCGGACCAGTCTGAGAAGTCTGACCAGTCCGACCAGTCCGAGAAAGCAACAAAGGCAGAGCAGCCCGAGAACAATCAGCAGCCGACAACGCCCGAGCAGCCCGCCAAGCAGGAGCAGCCTGAGAAATCTGACCAGTCGGACAAGTCTGACCAGTCGGACAAGTCTGACCAGTCGGACAAGTCAGAAAAGTCGGAAAAGTCAGAAAAGTCAGAAAACTCCAACAACCCCGAGAACACCTTCCTCTTCGACGACGATGAATATCCCGTTGAGGACTCCACACAGCCGAAGAAGCAACAGAATGTGGAGAAGAAGGAAACGAACAACAATACGCCCAAGACGACGACTCCCAAGAAAGAAGAAAAGAAGGAGGACAGCCACGTACTCGAAGACGAGTACTACGAATTGGACGGATTTTAAACAACAGTTGCCTAGCAACACAGTAATAAAGCAAAGACAGATGAACTATAATGGATTATTGCTTTGGGTAGACGATGAGATTGAACTTCTCAAAGCTCATATCATCTTCCTCGAGAAGAAAGGTTACGAGGTGGTCACGGTCAGCAATGGCGCCGATGCCATTGAGGAATGTCGTCGCCACACCTTCGACCTTGTTCTCCTTGACGAGATGATGCCGGGTCTCTCCGGTTTGGAGACCCTGCAGCGCATCAAGGAGATTCAGCCTGCCACGCCCATCGTCATGGTGACCAAGAGCGAGGAGGAGAACATCATGGACCAAGCCATCGGCTCCAAGATTGCCGACTACCTCATCAAGCCGGTCAATCCCAATCAGATTCTGCTGACCCTGAAAAAGAACATCCACCGAAAGGAAATCGTCACCGAAGTGACGCAGTCGGGTTATCAGCAGAGCTATCAGGACATCACGATGAGCATCGCCTCGGCCAGCACGCTGCAGGAATGGAAAGACATCTATAAGAAACTCGTCCACTGGGAGCTCGAGCTCAGCTACACCAGCAGTCAGATGACCGACGTGTTGCAGATGCAGAAGGAAGAGGCCGATGCCGGCTTCGCCAAATACATTAAGTCCAACTACATGGACTGGATGAAGGCCCGCGCGAAAGGCGTCAAGCCCGAGACCGATGAGTTGCCGCTGATGAGTCCCGACATCTTCCGCAACCGCATCTTCCCACTCCTCGACAAGGGCGAGAAAGTCTTCATGATCGTCATCGACAACTTCCGCTTCGACCAGTGGCGGGTGCTCGCGCAAGAGATCGGCGACCTCTTCGACATCGAGGAGGATATGTACGTCAGCATTCTGCCCACAGCCACGCAGTATGCCCGCAACGCCATCTTCTCCGGACTCATGCCTGAGAAGATTGCCAGCATGTTTCCCGACTTGTGGGTCGACGAGGATGAGGAGGAGGGAAAGAACCTCAACGAGGGACCGCTGATTCAGACGCAGATCAACCGCTTCCGCCGCCACGACACCTACTCCTACTTCAAGATCAACAACACAGTTGGCTCGGAACGGTATATCGAACATCTCGACACGCTGAAGGAGAACAGCCTCAACGTGCTCGTGGTCAACTTCATCGACATGCTGTCCCACGCCCGCACGGAGTCAAAGATGGTGCGTGAGCTGGCCAACAACGAGAGTGCCTACCGCAGCATCACGCTGTCGTGGTTCCAACACAGCATCCTTTCCGACTTGTTCAAGATTCTTGCCGAAAGCGACTACAAGGTCATCATCACCACCGACCACGGTTCGATACGCGTGCAGAAACCGGTGAAGATTATCGGCGACCGCAACACCAACACCAACCTGCGCTACAAACTGGGAAAGAGTCTGAGCTACAACAGCAAGGAACTCTTCACCATCCGCGATCCGAAGGCGGCCTTCCTGCCCCAGCCCAACATCAGCACGACCTACGTATTTGCGACGGGCAACAGCTTCTTCGCCTATCCCAACAACTATAATTATTATGTGTCCTACTACAAAGACACCTTCCAGCATGGAGGCATCAGCATGGAGGAAATGCTCATTCCGTTGATTACCCTATCGGCTAGGAAGAGATGAAACAAACAGAAATTGACTAACATTATAAGACATGAACTATAAGTTTTCACTCGACAGCATCCACGATGCTGCAAAAACATTCATCAACAACATGGGCACCGGCAAAGTCTTTGCGTTCTACGGCAAGATGGGCGTCGGAAAGACTACATTCATCAAAGCCGTGTGTGAGGAACTGGGCGTGACCGACGTCATCACCTCCCCCACCTTTGCCATCGTCAACGAGTATCGCAGTGATACCACCGGTGAGCTGATCTACCATTTCGACTTCTACCGCATCAAGAAACTCGAAGAGGTCTACGACATGGGCTACGAAGACTACTTCTACAGTGGCGCCCTCTGCTTTCTGGAATGGCCGGAGCTGATAGAGGAACTCTTGCCCGCCGATGCAGTGAAGGTCACAATCACGGAAACCGAAGACGGCGAGAGAATGATTGAGTGGTGAGGCAAGTTATTGTGAACATTCACGCTGCCGCCCCTGCAAACAAGCCCGCGGCAGTCGTGAATAACCCTTCTTAACGCCAATACTTAGAAATTACCAGAACGGAGATTTTCTTCAAATTGTGGCAGATGACTAATAAAGCCGTAGTCCACAGTTTGAAGGAAATTGCCGTCTATGCAATAAAAGAGCTTCTGTTGGGCCCAGACAGAAAATCAACAGACATAAAAGACTTCAACAACTAATAAATCTTTATTATTTGACAAAACATTACCATATTTACTAATGCGTCCACAAAACTTGATCAATCAGAAATCCGGAAGGGAGTCCATAGAATGGAGCAACTTCTGGATTGATGATGCCAATAAAGAAACGGAGAAGAGAATTCTCTTGTTCGGAGACTCCACAAGCAGAGACATCCGCAGCACGATGAGCCGGATGCTTCATTGCCCGATGGATTTGTTTGCTTCAAGCTCAGCACTGAGAGACGAGATGTTTTGGAATCAACTCGACGACTTCTTCTCTAGCAACTGTTACCAGTACGATTACATTTTTGTGCAGGTAGGCAATCATTCCCGACGTGCCGAGAATGGTGTTGATCTGTTCGGAGAATACGATTACCAAAGATTCGAATCCGATTTCACTTGGCTCTTGAATTACTTGCTGCAGCACTCAAGCAAGATTATCGTGGAACCCTCTGCCACCATCCTCGTCAAGAAGAAACAGAACGGGCTGGTCAAATGGAGCAAGCTGATCTTGCACTGGTGCTTCAAAATCAAATTCCATCAAGAGATAGACCAGGTTGAAACAGGCGTAGCTGAAAAGAAAAACGCGATCATGCAGAATGTAGCTCACAAGATGAACCTGCCGTGGTGCGACATCAATGCTTTTATGGCCACGACATACTTCATGAAGTCAGACAATATCCATTATGAGCGGAGGGCGAGAGCCACCATCTGCAGGCATCTCGCGACTTTCGCGGGATTAATTTAGCACAAAGGCTGGATTCCAGATTTGGAGTTCAGCCTTTTATTAATTCATAATTCACAATTCATAATTAGGCTGCGCGGCACGTGGCCAATTGCATTATGAGATGAAAAAAAAGGGAAACATATCCACAAGAAGCAGGCGAAGAACCGAAAGATCATAGCCGGAGAACGCTGAACTCTACACGCTAATAAGCATATAACGAACTTTAAAAACGGCTAATTCCTTGGCTCTTAACAAAGAAATTGCTAACTTAGCAACAAAATTCTTAGATTCATCATTATGAAGAGATACTTATTATTGATAACCATCTTGCTGGCAATCCTGACCGGATGCGAATCCACAAAGCTGTCGACTGCCGAGATGAATGCCTTACAGACAAAGGTGGAGAAACATAGTTTCACGGCTGACTTCAATTATTGCCAGCCCCTCAGGATGCCCGCCCGTACGCTCACATCGGAATATTCGGTTGTGCTGTCGTCCGACACGCTGCAGTCATCCCTCCCCTACTTCGGTCAAGCCCGCAATGTGCCCTATGGTGGCGGTACGGCCCTCAACTTCAAAGAGAAGATCCGCTCGGTCAGCGACAAAAGAGTGAAAGGCGACTGGCGCACGATCTCTGTTATGGTAAACCACGAGGGAGACAACGTTATCTACGATTTCCACATCTTCGACAACGGCAAGGTGATGCTCGACGTCACCTCACGCGAACGTGACTTCATCTCTTTTCAAGGACAAATCAGATAAACCCCTCGTGCAATGGAACAGATAAGGCTGCTGGTAGAACAACTGATGAGCTATTGCGGTGTGAGCGACAAGGCCGTCCACGCCGTTGCCCTCTTGCTGCTCATTGCCCTGGCCGCGCTGCTGGCCTGGCTGGCCGACGTCGTGGCCCTGCGCATTCTCGTGCCGCTGTCACGCCGACTGACATCAAAGACCAAAGTCGCTTGGGACGACATTCTGTTCAACGAGCATGCCGTCAGGTCGTTCTGCCATCTGATGCCGGCCATCGTGGTTTGGATTGTCATGCCCATGTTCTTCTACGACCATCCGCTGGCCCGCAGTTGGATTGCGCGGCTCACGGCAGCCTACTTCACGCTTGCCGTCACGCGGTTGCTGCTCGTCCTGCTGAACAATGTGCAGGAGCTCGACATGCAGCAGTCGTCCTACGTCAGGCAGTACATCCATTCCTTCTGCGGACTGATGAAGATCGTCTGTGTCTTCATCGCTGTGGTCGTGGTCGTAGCCATCCTCATCAACAAGAGCCCCATGGCTCTGCTCGCCGGACTTGGCGCCACGAGTGCCATCATGATGCTCATCTTCAAAGACACCATTGAAGGTCTCGTGGCCGGCATCCGACTGACGAGCGCCGAGATGGTGGCCGTGGGCGACTGGATCACCGTCGCCTCTGCGGGTGCCGACGGCATCGTGACGGAGATCACGCTCACCACGGTAAAGATACAGAACTTCGACAACACCATCGTCACCATCTCTCCCATGACGCTGGTCAGTGGCTCCTTCCGCAACTGGAAGGGCATGCAACAGGCCGACGGACGACGGGTGGCACGCATGGTGTATATCGACTTCCGCAGCATCCACTTTATCGACGAGGCCCAGACCACCACCAACCTCGGTGCCTACCGCATGGCGATGGAGAAATGGCTCCGCGAAAACCCGCTCGTCAATCCCGACATGACGCTCATGGTGAGGGAGAAAGAGGCCACGCAGAGCGGACTGCCCGTGGAGTTCTACTTCTTTCTGAAAGAGAAGAGCTGGGTAGACTGGGAACATCAGTCGGCCTCAATCCTTGAATATGCCTACGCAAAGGCAAACGAATACGGACTGGTGATCTATCAGCAGTTCCCCAATCAGAAAAACAATACGCTATGATAAAGAGACTTTACTTTATTCTATTTGCATTCTTTTGGGCCTCATGCCTGTTCGCCCAGACCCCGACGGTCAACAGCGGATGGAGTATGCGCTACGTGAAAGCCCACTACCTCATGGCGAAGGGCGCCGAGACCAATGTCGTTGACCTGGATCTGGAGTGGCCCGACGAGATAGACTTCCAGGACGTTGCCCCGCTGCGCGCTTATCTTGCCCAGACGCTCTTCGACGTTCCGGCCGCAACATTTCCCGCCGCTTACCAAGCCTTCATGGACAGACAGGGCACGGAGGTGACCAAAAACTTCGACAGCATTCCCGACGACAGCAAATTCTGCTACTCCACGCTCAAGCTCACCTACTTGGGCGGAGAGACCAATCGCTACGTCTCATTCAGAGTTTCAGCCGACGTCAGTCCTCAACCCAACTCATCGCAGAAGAGCCGGCAGGTGGAGACGCTCATCACCTACGACCTCTTGACGCAGAAAGTGCTCACGGCAAAAGACCTGCTGCGCGACGGCAGTGCTTATGGAGGCCAATGGAACGGCGACGTCTATCAGATTCACCTCTTCACGGAGACCGATGAATTCTTCATGCTGCTGAAAGAGTGCTGTCTGATTCCGGACGGAAATCTCTTTGCCTACATTGTCGACACCGAGAACGAAGGCGACCTCTCGATGGTGGGACAAATCCTGCCACACGAATTTGCCAAATCCTACTTCAGCAAGGAAGCCAAAAATCTGCTGAAGGCCAAGATCAGCGGTTCCAGTCGGCTGTCCGCTATCAGTCCGGAAGTCAACGCCCTCATGGGACAATACGATTTGGCTTCAGACAACGCGGCCACGACCGATTCACTGACCCGGGTCAGCCGGGACATCATGAAGTATATCGGCAGCAACTTCAAACTGCCCCAAGGCGATGAGAGCCTCAACGGAACCATGTATGTGGGCTTCGTCCTGGACAGCCTGGGCTACGTCAGAGAGCCCCGCATCCTGAAGAGTATGGGAGCAACGCTCGACCGCGAACTGGTACAGACGTTGCTCATGATGCCCAGACAGAATCCCATCACCGTGGATGGACAGAAGAAGAGCGTAGAACTCAGAATTCCCGTGCGCATTAAATATCAATGATCAGCCGCAATTGACATGTCCTATTATAAGCCCCGTTTCTCCAACTACTATCGTCAGCACGGTCATCACCACCGGCACAAGCGCCAGTGGGTGGGTCCCGTCGTGGTTGCCATAGTGATAGCCATCACGCTGGCCTGCATCCTCATGCCGGCCACCGTGTTCTATGCCATAGGCGACTTTCTCGGCATGTGGACCGGTAAGGGAGAAACGTATGGCAACGATAATCTCATTGAAGGCATCGACGTCTCCCGCTATCAGGGCGAGATCGACTGGCACCAGGTGGCCAACGAGAACGTCATCAGCTTCGTATATATCAAGGCTACGGAAGGGAGCGACATGACCGACAGTCGGTTTGCCGAGAACTTCAAGGGCGCGCGTGAAGTGGGACTGCGCGTGGGCGCTTACCATTTCCTTTCCGACAGGAGCAGCATGCGCGAACAGTTTGAGAACTACCGTAGCCACGTGCCCAAGTCAAAGCTCGACCTGTTGCCCATGGTCGACATCGAGGAGAGCGGTGTGAAAAGATGGAGTGCATCACAGATTCAGGACAGCCTGGCCGTATTCTGCCAGCTTGTGAAGGACCATTACGGCAAGCTGCCCATCATCTACACCTACTCCAACTTCTACAACAAATATCTTTACGAGCATTTCCACAACTACTATCTCTTCATTGCCAACTACAACTATTATCCCAACATCAAAGGTGCGGGTCAGCACAACATCTGGCAGAAGAGCGAGCGCGGCCGCATCAAGGGCATTCGCGGTTATGTCGACCTCGATGTTCTCTCCAATGGCACCAGCCTCGACGACATAGCGCTGTAGAGGCATCGATGCGATACGGCATCCATGAAATGTAACCCATGGATATTATCTCAGTAATCCCCAGAAAATTTATGAGTCATTCGTGGCTTATTCATGATTATTCGTGTTTATAAATCTCAAATACTCTTCGATTTTATATCCGCGCTTGCGCTCTAAGGTGGATAACAAAGCCGGATGGATTATTCGTTATTATTCGCTTTTTCCGCGTTAGCGGAGCGTTAAATAACAAATGATGTGCAAGTTAGCAATATCATCAGATTCAAGTTTCAGGAGTAAAATGATGTACAATCGTCTTCCAGGCAATTACTCTCTGCTAAAACTTTATTGTACAAAAACAGGAGGCGAACACCTAAGTCAAGCGTTCGCCTCCTATTCTTATATAGAGATTACATCAAATACGATCAATAGTTAGGACCTTCACCAAAGTTTGGTGCACCCTTGTCATACCAAACACGCTCGGTGTTGAGCGTCGAAGGACTTGTTCCGTCGCAGAAGGTGAATCCCTGTTCCTGGAAGGCGGCCTCAAGCTGCTCCTTCATCTTGTCTGCATCGGTGGGCTGAGTCTGATAGAAGCGGCGAGGAATCTCATTGCTCGGTTTCATCTGCACCCAAGGAATGAGCTTCGAGCCAACCTTTGGAATACCCGTGCGGCGCACCGTAACGAACTGGTCGATGGGCTGATAGTAGAAGTGGAGATACATCTGGATGTAGATCTTCTCAAGGTCGGAAGCCTTGTCGCCCGATAGCTGGTAGTCGCTGTGGGTCATCATCTCGTTGATTTCCGAACTGCCGTAGGTCACAGGCTGGTCGTCCAGTCCCTCATAGCACTGGGCCGCACTGTAGTAGGGGATCTTGTTGAGCTCGGCCAGGCGGTTGTACTCCTGCGCCGAAGCACGTACGGCCATGTTGAAGTAATCCGACGCAGGCTTAGGCAAGTTGGCGCCTAAGGTTTTGAACTCTGCCAAATAGAGATTCATCTCAGCCGTGCTCATCGTCATGCCATACCACGGCTGGTCTTCCGTATCCTGGATGGTACGGCCGCCGGGCTTGGTGGGGAAGGTGAAGTCGCAGCGTCCGCGCACCAGCTCCTCGTTGAAGGTGGAATAGGGACGATAGGTCTTTGCGGCATCACCCACAGTCACCTGCCAACGGGTGGTCACAAAGTAGTTGTAATCGCCGATATAGTCAGCACTGTCGTTCATGTTGATGCCGATGGGTATGCCATAATAGCGCACCCAAGGCTCGCCCTGTCCCTTCCAGCCTTTGAAATAGCGGTGGCCGTCGGTACCAACAGAGTCCACCACGTTGTCGAGGATATACTGTGGCACGGCACAACGCGTATCGCCGTTGGCCTGGGCGTCGAAGAAGGCCTGAATCACCTCGGCGTTGTAGCTGTTCTTGGTGAACATCACAAGCATGCGCGGGTCTTCGTTTTTCTTCATGAAGTCGATGACGTTCTTGCTGCTGGCTCCCAAGTTCACGCTGTTGCCCGTCTGGTAGGCATAGTCGCCATTGTTGCCGTCGGTGGATTCCGTTCCGCGGTTATAGATGTAGTCGTCAGCGAGTCCCGACATGACGTTGTCGTCGCTCGCTCCCACCTCCTCGGCAATCTTCAGCGCCTGTGCGCGGTTTTGATGCAGCAGTCTCACCGCGATCTTCAATTTCAATCCATTGGCATACTTCAACCATTTGGTCAGGTCGCCACCGTAGACGATGTCGTTCTTGCCGGCCTGAATCTGGTCGGTAGCCGTCTTGAAGGTATTGATGTCCTCATTGAGCTCGGCAAGCCATTCGGTGAAGAGTTCTTCCTGTGTGTCGTATTTCGGCGTCGTGGTGCCTCCATAGCGCAGCTGCACGGCTTCGGAGTAGGGCATCGAGCCAAACATGTCGGCATCGTTGATGGCCAGATGCACGGAGAGAACATTGGCCATACACTTGATTGAGGCGTATTTGTCACCTTCCTCACTTCCCAGCTCGGAGATGCGTTCCTTGATTTCGTTCTCATACTCCTTCACGGCAACATATTGCGAGCCGCATCCGCCCAATTCTCCCATCTGATTGAACAGGTCGCCGAAGCTGCCCGCCGGTGTATACGACTGGGCAAACTCGGTGGTGTAGGCACCATCGTAAAACCAGAGCAGGTAGTCGAAAGGTTGAAACTTGGTCTGGGCCTGAGTCAGCAAGTAGGGGATCGATGGCCAGCGAACGCGAATGGCGAATCATATATTTCATTTTCATAATCGTAATCTTATTAAGTCCTTAGAATGTTGCACTGAGGGTGAAGAGATAGCTTGCGGTGTATGGACTGTAGGAGCGCATACGGAACATAGCCGCACCCGTACCGCGTACCGACTCGGGATTCTCGTGGTTGGGCGCCGTGTTGAGCAGGTAGCAGAGGTTACGTCCGGTGACACTCAACGACAGGCTGTTGGCACCGATATACTTATAGATGCTTCTCGGGAAAGCATAGGAGAGTGTGATCTCACGCAGGGCGATATAGTTGAGCTTCTTGCACCAGTCGCTGGTGACAACACCCTGACCCCATGAGTTCTTGAAATATTCCCAGGTCTCCAAGTGGGCATATTCCACATAGCCCTTGTCGAAAGCCTCCTGATAGGTCATACCGCTGACATCGACAACCTGTCCGGAAGGTGTCGCGACTTTGGTTCCCTGGTCGAACACAACGTCGGGAATGAAGCCGTCGGTATAGGTGATACCTGCACGGTCGGCATACTGGCTGGTCCAGGTGGCTCCTTGGCGGTATTTCTCCGAAACGCCCGAATATCCGTAGGCGTTGGCATAACGCGAGCCGTAGGAAGCAACGTAGCCGCCAAAACGGCAGTCGAGCAACATATAGAGGCTCAGGTTCTTCCAGCGCAGGGTAGTGTTGAGCGAACCGAGGAAGTCGGGATTCATCGAACCGAGTTCCTGCACGACACCCGAACGCAACAGATAGGGGCTGTGGTAGCCATTGCTGTAGCCGACCACCTGCTTGCCTGTCTTCTTGTCGATCTTGGGCAGGGCGTCGGTCATCAGGATGCCATAGCTGTCGCCCACCTTAGCCACGGAGC
Organism: uncultured Prevotella sp.; assembly: GCA_900322095.1. Classification (GTDB taxonomy): domain Bacteria; phylum Bacteroidota; class Bacteroidia; order Bacteroidales; family Bacteroidaceae; genus Prevotella. Next base: position 1,325 of record ONYS01000061.1, on the reverse strand, counting down.
CTATGCGATAGTTGCCATAATCAGGGTAACCATCGAGAACGATCCAGTTGGCAACATCTTTGTGGAGCGCGACAATCTTGTTGCGGTTGCGCGTATAGGTGAAGTTCAGATCCCACTGCCAGTCGCGGGTCTTGACGGGCGTGGTGTTGAGGGCAAGCTCGATACCCCTGTTCTGAATGTTACCGGCATTGACCAGCTCAGACGATGGCCCCGACCAAGTGGGAACGGAGATCGACATGATCTGATGCTTGGTGTTCTCTTTATAATAGGTGAAGTCGATGCCGATGCGGCTGTCGAGGAACCGCCAGTCGAGACCTACTTCCCAAGAGTTTTTGCGCTCAGGCTTCAGGTTGGTGCTCTTCACCTGGTTGGGGAGTTCCAGGCCGTATACTTGCTGACCGTTGATGGTATAGGTGCGCAGGGTATAACCAGAGTTGATGTAGTAAGGATCGGTATCGTTACCCACCTGAGCCCAAGAGGCACGCAGCTTGGCAAAGGAGACCCACTTCGGAAGCTGGTCTCTGAACGACTGTGTGATGATCCACGAACCCGACACCGAGGGATAGAAGTAAGAGAAGTTGCCACGACCGCTTGTATAGACCAGGGCCGACGACCAGTCGTTGCGTCCTGTCACATCCAGGAACAGCTGGTCTTTCCAGCTGCCGCCCACCTGGAAGATGGTGGAAACGATGCGTTTGGTGTTGTACTTATAACCACTGAAGCTGGCGCGCTCTTTCGAATTGGAGATGAAATACTGGTTGGGAACGATCAGGCCACCGTTGGTGCTCTCGCCGTTGTACTGAGCATGCTGGTTGAAATATTCCTCACGCAAGAATCCATGAGCCTCCCAGTCGTCATTGAACTTCTTGTTGACGTTGGCACTGATGTAGGCGTTCTCTTGCTTTACCTGCTGGTGGGAGATCGTATACTGGCCGCCCTCGTTGGCATAGCCAGAGCCTGGATATTTGCCTTCAGCGTCGATATAGTAGTTGTTCAGGCTGCCACCGGCCCTAAACTGCAACCAGTCTGTTGCGTCGACCGTGAGGTTGACCACCGGACGCACTGTGGTTTCTGTCTGGCGGTAGTCGTCCTCATAAAGGCTCCACCACAGGCCACGGCCAGGAACAGAGCGATAGGCATCACCATAGGTTGCGCTGGCCAGTCCGCCATGAGAGCCCTTGTAGAGATGCTTATAGTAGTTGACATTGTACTCGCGGGGGAAGGTACCCGTGGCAAAATACTCACCGATGTTCACCTGAGCGTTGCGCGGTTGCGACTGCACATAGTTGATGCTGAAGTCGAGCGTGACGCGGCTGCCGATCTTC
>ONYS01000202.1 GCA_900322095.1 uncultured Prevotella sp. | reverse complement strand
ACCCAGACTCCTCCACAAAACAACAATAGGCTTTAGCCTAAGCGCTGAGGATGAGATTTTCCTTTTAATCATCATCCACGGAAAAATTCAACTGGTCCGTTTTATTCCAACTTTTTGAGAATGTTTTTGCAAAATAGTATGCAGTTTGAAAAAAATCTACAGCTAAGACCCACCCCTATCCCCTCCCTACAAGGGAGGGGGAAGCAAACCTACCTACGATGCCGAATGGTAGGAGGGTCGTCATTCCTGACGACCAAGAAAGTTATCCGATTCACTTTAAGACATTCGTTCGGAAATCGTATGCAGTTCGTACTGAAATCGTATGCAGTTCGTACTGAAATCGTAGGCGGTTCGTTCGGAAATCTTGGCCGTCAGGAATGACGGCCCTCCTCCGTCTGGCGTGGTGGAAATGTTGTTGAATATCAAAAGTTGACGAATGCTGACAGTAGACGGCAGATCTGGTGACGGCCGTCGACAGATCTGCTGATGGACGTCAGCAGATTTGCTGATGGACGTCAGCAAACAATAGCTTACGGTGAACAGGTGACCATTACTATAAGAAGGCGGTGCTTTTTATCGACGTATTCAACTAAGTCACAATAATTTACGATTCTTGGCGGCAGGTAAGTCTGTCCTCCTTCAACTAATACTTATTTGCGCACTACGTGCTGGTGTGCCGCCTTCGGGGCACTGAGTCCTGATATAGATGCGTATCGCTATCCCCAGTCTGCGCTCCTATCGTCGCTTGACTGGGGTTACCGAGAGTCAGCCCATTCTGGGCTGGATGTTTTGCCCCGTCTTGCTCGCTTTGGATTGTGTAGGAGCGGCGGCATTCCTGCCGCCGCTCCTACACAGCCATCATTCGTTGTCAGACCACACGCCTGATATAGGGATTTCCCTATGTTAAAGTAGGAAAACAAACCGACCCGTTTGCATTTTTTATTTTATCTTTGCAACAATGAAAAAGGGCTTTAATGAATAATAAGATATGAACAAGAATTTGATTATAGCATTAAGCAGTCTGTTGGTACTCAGCAGTTGCGGCACCTACACAGGCAGTGGCGCCTACGCAGGTTCTTCATTGGGTGCAATCTTGGGTTCTGCCATTGGCGGCATCAGCGACGGACCACGCGGCTCAGACATCGGCACCATTATCGGTATGGCCGGTGGTGCTGCTTTGGGCGCTGCCATCGGCAACAGTGCCGACCAGCGCGCCCACGACGAGATGGTGGAGCACCGTGAGGCCGTGAAGCAGCGCCGGATGGAACAGCAACAGAACCAGTTGCCCGAAAGCAACTACAACTACAACGGCGACTCGGACAACTACACCAGCGGTTTCGACGCCACCAACAGCGGTGACGACCGCATCTATGACTTCAACGGATCCGACTATACGGGCTCCTACAGCGCACAGGCTCCCAAAGAGAACATGCCGCTCAGCTCTTCGGTTGAGGACTTGGCTCAAGGCTTCACCTACACGCCTAACATCGAGATCTGCAACGCCCGCTTCGTCGACGACAATAAGGACGGAAAGATTCAGCGTGGCGAGCTCTGCAAGATTATCTTCGAGGTATACAATCGCGGCAATCAGACGCTCACCGACCTGGTGCCCACGGTGGTCGAGACCAGTGGCAACCGCCACATCTTCATCTCGCCCAGTATGCACGTGGAGCGTCTGGCCCCGGGCAAGGGCATCCGCTACACGGCCATCATCGAAGCCGACAACCGCCTAAAGGAAGGCAGCGCACGCTTCTGCGTCAGCGTCATCCAGGGCGGAAAGGCTATCTCGAAGGTTTCGGAATTCAATATTCCTACCATCAGATAAGTCTGCAATGTTCCCGACCGACAAGAATTCACACGCAGACATGACGACGGGCTTCCTCGTGATCTTGCTGTTCGCCCTGCTCCCCCTCCATGCGCTGGCGGGAACGGGGCGAAAAGTCGTTGTGGCCGATGCCACCAGTCGTCAGCCCATCGCGCATGCCAGTCTGTGGGCCAAAGAAGGCGGCAAGTTCCACGCTGCCATCACCGACGAGCAGGGCTGCGCCATCGTCAGTTTTCCCTTTCAACGACTCACAGTCTCCCACCTCAACTACGAGAAACGTCGCATCAGCCTTCTCGCCGACACGATATGGCTGAAGCCGAAGAGCTTCGTCACACCCGAAGTCGTCGTCACCTCGAAGGAGCCCGAATGGATTCGACCCCTACTCAGGCGGTTTGTCAAGAACAAGGACAAGCTCTACTTCAACTGCGCCGACACTGTGGGCTACGACTACGAGTCGCAGAGCATCGACACCGGTAGCGTCTACCGCTATCATTCCAAGGGACTTCTACGCCTCACAGCGTCCCCAGGCAACCGCTACCGATTTGCCCAGCGGGAAGGCATCATCTATTCGCCCGACACCCTGCGCCTCACCGATACGAACAATCTGCGGCGCATCCTCTACGAGGACTTTGTCGCCGACTTTGACGCGGCGTTCGTCCGCAACCACCGCTTCTTCATCAACGGCGACTATGCCGGCAAAGCCAATGAGGTTCAACTGGTCTACCGCAATCCCAAGCGCTCAGACGACCATGGCTCTTTCGTCATCGACACGGCACGGTGTGTCATCCTGCGGGCCAACAGCTACCGGGGGCTGCAATCCAATCTCGCGGCCAAGGTGGGCAAGGCGAGATA
>ONYS01000204.1 GCA_900322095.1 uncultured Prevotella sp. | reverse complement strand
TAAGAATAGGATGATTTTGTTCATATCGTTTTTAATTGTTTATTTCTGTGTGAAGACCGTGTATGACTTCCCGGGTTGGGTGTCGAGGTCATATTCATATACTTTCGGAATCGTTACTTCTTCGAGCTTCTGTGTGTGGACGAGTGGCTGCCTGATTACAGCAGGAGCCATCAGCGCATTGGGACAAGCTCCTTGGGCAGTCCGCAGTCCCTGGCCTTTCAGAGGCTGGTAGGAGCGCAGACGCAAAACGCCGCCGATGGTCGAGGTAATGGTTGCCTGTTTTAGCTTGCCGTCGCTCCACTGCTCACTGACGACGAAACCGCCACGTGCTCGCAGCCCTCTCACGCTTCCCTCGCGCCAGGCAGCAGGCAGGGCTGGCAGAAGATGCACGGCACCGTCGTGACTCTGGACCAGCATCTCTGCGATGCCGGCCGTGAAACCAAAGTTGCCGTCGATCTGGAAGGGCGGATGCGCATCGAAGAGGTTGGGATAGATGCGGCCGTTGGGATACTGCCGCTGCAGTGAGTCACAAGGCAGCAGATGCAGCATGTTGTTGATGATCTGCAAGGCATGATTGCCGTCGAGCATACGTGCCCAGAAGTTGATCTTCCATCCTAAGCTCCATCCCGTGGCCATGTCACCACGCTGGAGCAGGGTGGTGTAGGCGGCACGGAAGAGCTCGGGATGACTGAAAGGCGAAATCTGATTGCTCGGATACAACCCGTAGAGATGCGAGATATGGCGGTGCTCATCTTTCGGGTCATCGCCGTCTTGCAGCCATTCTTGCAGTTGACCATAGCGTCCGACCTGCATCGGTGGCAGCAAAGCGAGCTTATGCTGTGCCTCGCGGCGGAATATCGTGTCAACACCGAGGATTTCCGATGCACGGATGGCTGAGGACAGCGCGTCGAAAGTAATCTGGTTGTCCATCGTACAACCTGCTGTCACGGATGTGCGCTTCCCCATCGGACCATGCTCAGGACTGACGGAGGGAGAGAGAAGAAACGCTTCGCCAATGTTGAATGTTGGACGATGAGGGTTGAATGATGTACTGCAAGAGTCGGGAGAAGCATTACCAGTCTTGAATTGATAGAGCGAGTCGGCGTGTACTATCTGGCCATAGTCCATCAGGAAGCGGGCGGCGGAGCGTAGAACAGGATACCACTGACGTAGGAAACTCTTGTCGCCTGTGAAGAGATAGTGTTGCCACAGATGCGTTGTCAGCCACGCTCCACCGCAGGGAAACATGCCCCAGTAAGCACCGTCGATCGGTCCGGCAACACGCCAGATGTCGGTGTTGTGATGAGCTACAAAGCCGCGGCAGCCATACATTGTCTGTGCGGTTTGGGTACCAGTCTGGCTGAGATCGTGGATGAGAGAGAAGAGAGGGGGCAGGGTAGAAGTGAGATGGGTGACCTCTGCCGGCCAGTAGTTCATCTCTGTGTTGATGTTGATGGTGTACTTGCTGTCCCATGGCGCGTTGCGCTCTTTGTTCCAGATGCCTTGCAAGTTGGCAGCCTGACCGCCAGGACGCGATGAGGAGAGCAGGAGATAGCGGCCGTATTGAAACATCAGCGTCACGAGACGGGCATCCTGCTGTTGCGGATATTGCTTGAGCAAAAGGTCTGTCGGAAATGTATTACCTTGTGATTTTGCGGGGTTGATGCTTAAGTCCACCGTGTTGAAAAGGGGCTGATAGGCAGCTATATGCGCCTTGAGCTGCCGGGTATAGTCGCCGGCAAAAGCCTGCTCCAACGCCTGCTGTGCCTTGCCCTCCGCGTCGCCGCTGATGTCGTGATAGTTGACGAAATTCGTGGCAGCAGTGAGATAGACCGTTGCGGAGGTGGCACCGGAGATCCACAGACGGTTGTCTTCACACAGGAGCTTGCCGTCGCTCTTTACCGCCACCTTAGCCACGGCATGTAGTCCGGCCTTCACGCCTTCCTGGTCCTCGCCTTGACAGACCATTGTGAGCTGCCGGTCTTGTGCTTTCACGTCGTGGTTGAGTATCGAGGAGAGCGAAACGCTGAACTGCAAGGCACCTTTGCGCGCGGCCAGAAGATGCACTGCCATGAAGCGTCCGGCAAAAGACGTGAAGGCTGTGCGCTTGATTTTCACACCGTCTTGAACGAAAGTTGTGGTATTAACCGCTTGCTCCAGAGACAGAGAGCGATGGTAGCTGTTGTCACCAGAGAGCTTGGCCGATGCTTTGAGCTGACGTTTATTTTCCTGCCCTTCCGTAGGCATGTCAATGAGCAACGAGCCCAACGGCAAGAACCGCATACCGTTCTTACCGGTGAAGAAGTTGCGGTTGATGACACCCTCGGCCTGCTCTTCTTTGCCGTGGCGAATGAGTTCACGCACCCATTGCAGAGAATCTTTGGCATGTGGTGCGTCGTTGTTGTAAGGTGATCCCGACCAGAACGTCGTCTCATTAAGGTCGATACGCTCATGCGTGGTACCGCCATAGACCATCGCCCCGATGAAGCCA
>ONYS01000207.1 GCA_900322095.1 uncultured Prevotella sp. | reverse complement strand
GGCCAATATCCCCTACTTGCTGACTCAGGCCCAGACCAAGTTTCAACCTTTCGACTACCTGCTCTGGTTTTACGATGGTGCCTACACCACCGAGTTTGCTCAGTCGTATACGCCGGCGGGCAGCTTCGGCGACCTGTTCAATCAGATGGGAGAATTGGGCGGATGTGGCTCACAATATGTTGACGTGAAGGAGTATGAGAACGAAATCAAGGAACGCATCTCCGAGCTGGGGAGTGAGGAGGGTGGCAAATATGCTTCAATCAAATGTATGGCCAACGTACTCTCCGTGCACTTGGCCATCAACGATGCCGACATGTTTGGCTCTATGCCTTACTCTGAAGCCGTGCAGCTGCGCTATGGAGGTACCACGACGCCGAAATACGACACGCAGGAGGAACTCTTCACGGAATGGCTCGCAGAGCTCAATGAGGACATCAATACCTTCAAGACGGCTACCGATCAGATTCAGGCCGGCAAGAACGATATCGTCTACGGTGGCGACCTGACCAAATGGGTGAAGTATGCCAATGGATTGAAATTGAAGATCGCGGTGAGACTGCTGCATCAGAACCGCGCACAGGCGCTGAAGATTGCCGAGGAAGTGGGAGCGAGCGACGACAACGTCATGTCCGGACTCTCTGATGACTACATCTACAACCGCGGAACGGAAGCCACCGACGGAAACAATGGCGACTATGCCTATCAGACGGGCAACAGCGTGAACTTGGGAGCCAGCAGCAAAAATGTCATCGACTTCATGAAGAAAAATGAAGACCCCCGCATGCTTGTGATGTTCACCAAGAACAGCTACAACGCTGAGGTGATTCAGGCCTTCTTCGACGCTCAGGCCAATGGCGATACACGTTGCGCCGTGCCACAGTATATCCTCGACAACGTGGTGGACTCTGTTGGCTCCGACGGCCACCGCTATTTCAAAGGCTGGAAGGGACAAGGCGAGCCTTGGGTGCGCTACTATGGCATACCCATTGGCATCAATATGAACGACAGTGCAGACTATATCGGCGACTACAACTACTTCGTCACCACCCGCTGGCAGGTGACCGTGGGCGATGCCGCAAAGACCTATCGTCCCTATTCCACCTTCAACGAGGAGCTGGTGCGCGGACGCTGCGACTTCACCTTCCCCACCAAGCCAGGCGGCCGTACCATCCAGGATACGGAAGACCAGCCGTGGTATGGCATGACGATGAGCACGGCGGAGATGAATCTCTATTTGGCAGAGTTCAAAACCTTAGGCGCCAACTTGCCTAAGTCTGCGTCGGATTACTTCAATATGGCCGTACGTGCTTCAGCACAGGAGTACAATCGCTTGGCCGAGCTCAACAAGATCCCCTACTACAGTACGGCCCAGTGCTATGAGGGACTGGACGACCAGCCAGTGACCTACGGCAGTTCGGAAATCAATGAGATGATGACCCACAGCGACTATCAGCTCACGGGCGACAAGTCTTCGGATCTTGAGAAGATCTACATCCAGATGTATCTCCACTTCTACTATCAGCCCATCGACCAGTTTGTCACCGTGCGCCGTACCGGTATCCCCAAGGTGGGATCGAAACTCATTCCATGGGTGAAGATGAAACCGAGCAATGAGATTCCCCGCCGCTTCTATCAGACGCAGCCTACTGATGCTGACAAGATGAAGGCACAGTTGGAGGCAGCCTTCCAGGAAGAGGGATTCACCTTCAGCGATGGAACCAATCCTTCTCTGCTCAACAGCGAGAGGGTATGGTACGACAAGGGCGCGCCCAACTTTGGCGAAGGTCCCAACTATTGATGCCTGATGACATGACTGGGGATCGGGAACGACAACCGTTCCCCGATATTTCGGTCACAAGAAAAAAAATAAGACAAGGAGACAAGTGCCCGCCATGGATGCTTGTCTCCTTTTTTTGTATCAGACGTGGTAGTACTTTCCGGCTGTTCATTTTCCCGGCCAAGGATGAGAAGCGTCTGTGATATTTGATGAGATCTTCTCAGAAATAAGTTTTTTTATAGTTTGTAAAAAAAACCGATATTTTGCTTGGAGCCTATTCGTTATTTTCTTATATTTGCAACGATAGGTTAAGGAGGGAAGGTGCTTTCTATTTTTATGGATATCGAGTAGCGACTGAGCTCCTGTTTTTTTTACTATGTTACTTTTAAACTAAAGATGTCGTATGAAGAAAATTACACTATTAACTTTATTGGCGTTGGTTTTGTCTGCACCCATTTGTACAGCTTCAAATCTCCGCGTAAAAGTGAATACTTACGGAGAGTTGGCCGACGCTGTTGGGGATCGTTTGAACGAGATAGATTCGATCTGGGTGGAGGGCCCGATAGACTCTACAGACATCCGCGCGCTATGGAATGCCAGCTTTCATGGCAAGTTGGTTTATATCAATCTGAGTACGGCCACG
>ONYS01000208.1 GCA_900322095.1 uncultured Prevotella sp. | reverse complement strand
TGCCACGATGACATCACGCTCGCGCTGGCTCAACGGGTCGTCCTCACCCTCGTGTTTCACCATGCCGGGAATGCCGTTGAGCTCCACGCTCTGTTGCTTCCGCCTGTTTTCGAGATGGCGGATGACCGGAATGAAGATGTCGTTCTCCACATTGCAGTGGAGATGGAGCCACTCCTCATTATTATATATATCGTAGAGCGTGGCCATGAGTTTGTTGTTGTGCGGTCCGTCAGCAGGCAGATACTTGATGATGATGTTTTTGAGTTCCCTGAGTTTCGTGTCGAGTTGGCTGTGATGTTTGGAATAAGTGTCGATGTCATAGCTGTCTGACATCTCGCCGTCGAGGAGTTCCTGCACATAAGGGAACACATGCTTCTCCTCGTAGCGCATGTGCACCGTCACGCCGTGGGCATATTCATCGTAGAGTTTCAGAATCAGTCTTGCAAGATTGTCGTTCTCATCAAGCGAGTCGATGAGCTCACGGCGGATCATCGGCAACTGGAAATCGAGATAGTAATCGTGGCTGGCACGCAGATATTTGAGCAACGTGGGAATGGAGATTCTGTCCACGCCGAGCTTATCCTCATAGCCGTTGACCGTATAGTTGATGACGGCCAGAAAGGTATAGGTGTCCACGTCCTGCTCCTTACACACCTCGTCAACGGTCTTGTCGCCAAAACCGAGGTAGATGCCAAAGGAGTTCATCGCCTGCAGGATATTATAGTTGTCGCGGATGACCGAGATCATCTTGTCGCCGGCCTCATACATCTTCACATTTTTCATTGCCTTTGCTGATTCTTATTCGCTGTATGCAAAATTACACATTTTCTTTCAGTCACGCAATACCTAAAAATAGGGATGGCAACAAAAAGTTGGTTGCCATCCCGTTAGCATTGAGAGATTTGCCAGAGGCCGCTTTCAGCCTGTAGTCTCCCGACAAGCGTCAGTATATGTTTGCGTCAGAGTGTATCCACGTCTGTGTGTATCTGCTATAGCTTTATTTCCTGCATGTATTTCTCACCGAAGCGGTTGGTAAACGTCACGGTTATGCTCTTGGCCTTCTTGCCTGGCTTGCAACGGAAGAGATGACCGGTAGGCTCCTCGTCGACATCGCGATAGATTGCGTTCTCCATACGTATGTACATCTCGTCAGTGGCGGTGAACTGCTCCATCGCTCCCTTGTCGACACCATCCTCCTGCCAGGTCACCGTGATATTGTGCTGATAGAGATGGCCGTTGACCACGATGTTCTCATAGAAGTGGGTATGGCCACAGAACACATGGACGCGATAGTCCTTGAGCAGCTGCTTCAGTTCGGCAGCATTGCGGATGTTGCCGTCACCCTGCACCGTGTTCCAGGCGGCAGCGTGCATGTTGAGAAACACCGTAGAGCCTTTTGGCACGTAGCTCAGGTCCTTCTCCAGCCAGGCGAGTTGCTCGTCGGTGATGGCCTCAATATATTTTTTATGGCCCACATAGTTGATATTCTTCAACGTCACGACATGGATCTTGCCGATATTGAACGAGTAGTCGGTAGGACCGAAGAAGCGGAAATAGTTTTGCTCGGCATAGACGGGCGTACCCCACCGCATGTTGTGCAAATCCTGATAGCGCTTGTCGAGGTCATGGTTGCCGATGGTCTGGAACATTGTCAACCCAAGGTTCTGACATGAGGCAGCATACGTGGGGAAGAGGTCAGGCGTGTCGAAGACCAGGTCGCCGAGCGTCATGCCGATGATCTCTCCCCGGCTTCTCAGCGAGCCTACGGTATGGCTAAGATCCTTGAGTGTTTCGCTCTTCCATCGTTCCACCTCTTTCTCATTGCGCATCTGCAGGTCGCTGATGGCAATATAGGTAAAACGATCGGCGCCCTTCTTGCGCTTGCGGAGCACAAAATCGTTGTTGCTTCCACTCTTCACGGTCTTCGCTATGGGAATATAGAACCGGGCCAGACCATGGTCGTTGTTGAGCTCATAGTCGGCAGGAGTGGAGATGGCGACAAACTTGCTCTGACAAGTGTCGCTGGTCAGCGTCCACCGACCCTGTTCGTCGGTGGTGGTGAAGTGAAGTCCGTCGTTAACAACGACCACCCGACTGACACTGCCCCACCGCAAGATTTACTATATTTCAGGAACGGCCAGCATCGACAACCAAGGGCAAGTGCTCTACCCCGGCGACGTGGAGCGACAAACCGCGCGACTGCTGGACAATATCCGTGCACTGCTTGCTGACGGAGAAGCACAGATGAGCGACATCCGCTACTTCACCGTTTATCTGCGCGACTTTGCTGATCGCGAGACAGTAGGACGCTATCTCGACAGCCATCATCCCGGCATACCCTATGTACTACTCCACGCCAAGGTTTGCCGTCCACAATGGCTAGTGGAGATGGAGTGCATG
>ONYS01000210.1 GCA_900322095.1 uncultured Prevotella sp. | reverse complement strand
TGTCGACTATCTCGCCGTGGCTGTCGCTGACGAGGGCGCTATGCTCCGTGGTAATGGCATCACCAGCAACATCATGATCATGAACCCCGAGATGAGTGCTTTCAAGACGATGTTCGACTACGACCTGGAGCCGGAAGTCTACTCTTTCCGCCTGCTCGACGCATTGGTGAAAGCCGCAGAGAAAGAGGGTATCACAGGCTATCCCGTACATATCAAACTCGACACAGGTATGCACCGCCTCGGCTTCGACCCAGAGAAAGACATGGATGAGCTCATCGACAGACTGAAACATCAGAACGCCATCATCCCGCGCTCGGTCTTCTCGCACTTCGTCGGTTCCGACGACAACTCGTTCGACGACTTCTCTGCTCATCAGTTCCAGCTCTTCGACGAGGGCAGCAAGAAACTGCAGGCCGCCTTTGACCATAAGATTCTCCGCCATATCGACAACTCTGCCGGCATCGAGCACTTCCCCGAACGCCAGTTGGACATGTGCCGTCTCGGTCTCGGACTCTATGGTATTAATAGCCGCAACAATCAGATCATCAACAATGTGTCGACGTTGAAGACGACCATCCTGCAACTGCGCAATGTGCCTGCCGGTGATACTGTGGGCTACAGCCGCAAGGGTAAGATCGATCATGACAGCGTCATCGCAGCTATCCCTATCGGCTATGCCGACGGACTGAACCGCCATCTTGGTAACCGCCACTGCTACTGCCTTGTCAACGGCAAAAAGGCAGAGTATGTCGGCAACATCTGCATGGACGTGGCTATGATAGATGTCACGGGTATTGACTGCAAGGAAGGCGACTCGGTGGAGATCTTCGGCGACCATCTGCCCGTGACCGTGCTCAGCGATGCCCTTGATACCATCCCTTACGAGGTGCTCACCGGCATCAGCAACCGCGTCAAGCGCGTATATTATCAGGACGACTAAAGGGTCAGGACGACTAAATCCTGAAAAAAAGAATGAGAGAAACAGACGACGACAATGATTCCGCCGTCTCTTGAAATAACAACAGAGAGGCTGCAATGACGAGTTGTAGCCTCTTTTTATATCAACGTTTTCTCTGTCAATGTCCTTTCTGTCAACAGTTATATATCAACGTTTACTTATGCAGAATCGTCGAAAAGGACGTCTCGTACTTTGGACCGTCCTTGGTATTCTTGTCTTGCTGACGGTCGTGTTGGGAGGCGCGAGCTGGTATATGCTCGACTATGCGCTGCGCCCGTCTTTCAACAAGGGACGGCACGAGGCCTATATCTGGAAGCGTATACAGCACAGCTATCCGTCGTTGCGTCCGTGGACCGACAGCCTGCGGGCTAACCACTGCCTTCACGATACTGTCATCGTCAATGCCCGTGGTGACAGTTTGCATGGTGTCTATCTCTTTGCGCCACGTCGGAGCAGCAAGATAGCCGTGGTTGTCCATGGCTATACCGATTGCGCGATCTATATGCTGCCTTGGGCCAAGGTCTATCAAGAGATGAACTACAATGTCCTCCTGCCGGAGCTCTACGGCAACGGTCGCAGCACAGGCGATCACCAGCAGATGGGCTGGCTCGACCGCCTGGATGTGCTCCAGTGGATAAGCATTGCCAACAAGTGCTTTGGTCTGAGCGACCGACAGTCGCGCATGGTTGTGCATGGCATCTCCATGGGTGCGGCGACGACGATGTGCGTCTCCGGCGAGCAGACACCTGCATACGTGAAAGCGTTTGTAGAAGATTGCGGTTACACCAGTGTGTGGGACGAGTTCGGCAGTGAGATGCGCGATCAGTTCGGCTTGCCGCCTTTCCCGATCCTCTATACCGCTTCCGCGCTCTGCCGACTGCGCTATGGCTGGTCGTTTGGCGAGGCCTCGCCGTTGAGGATGGTGGCACACTGCCATAAGCCGATGCTGTTTATCCACGGCACAAAGGATGATTTCGTACCGACGTGGATGGTGGAGCCGCTCTACAAGGCCAAGCCACAGCCTAAGAAGAAGTGGCTCGCAAAGGAATCCGCCCATGCCCGCAGCCTCCATGATCATCCGCAAGCCTATCGTCGTGTGGTGAGGCAGTTTGTGGAACGCTATGTAGAACCATGACACATTATTATATATAGGAAATTCTTATCGTTATGAAGAAATATATCTTAGCAATTATAGTCTTGGCGAGTTGTTTCGCTTGTCAGCCAACCGAGGACGAGAAGGCGGCGCCACTGATGAAAAAGATAGAGACGCTCTATCACGATGGGCAGTATCAGGCTGCGCTCAACGCCATCACCCAGCTGCGTGCCCAGCATCCACGGGCCATCAAGAGCCGTCAGCGCGCATTGGTCATCTGGCAGGACGCAAGTCTGAAGATGACGCAGCAGGAC
>ONYS01000211.1 GCA_900322095.1 uncultured Prevotella sp. | reverse complement strand
CACGGTGACACAGATCCTTTGGGTCAACCTGATCATGGACACCTTTGCCGCCATGGCCCTGGCCTCGTTGCCGCCCTCGCGGGAAGTGATGAAGGACAAGCCGCGCAAGCCCTCCGACTTCATCATCTCGAAGTCGATGGGACGCGGCATCCTCGGCAGCGGTTTCGTGTTCTTTGCCATCATGTTTGTCTTCCTCATCTGGTGCGAGCGCCATGGTGCGGGCAGCATCATCGACGTGCATGAGTTGACGCTGTTCTTCACCACCTTTGTCATGCTCCAGTTCTGGAATCTCTTCAACGCGAAGTGCTTAGGCTCCACACACAGTGCCTTCCACAACCTGCGTCACGACGGCGGCTTGCTGCTCGTGTTGCTGTTGATCTTTGTTGGACAATGGCTCATCGTCACCTTCGGCGGCCGCATGTTCCGCACACAACCGCTGAGCGCTGAGGAATGGCTCATCATCACGGCCGCCACATCTGTGGTACTTGTTGCCGGTGAGCTATGGCGGGCCATCAAACGAATCAAGGAGGCCAAGGCATGAAAACCATCTATTTAGACAGAGACAACACGGAGGACTTGGAGCCGGCTGTGGCCACCATTGGCTTCTTCGACGGCGTGCACCGTGGTCACCGCTTCCTCATCGGGCAGGTCACCGACGAAGCCCGTCGCCGTGGTCTGCGGTCGATGGTCATCACCTTCGACCAGCATCCCCGTCAGGTATTGCAACAGAACTATCAGCCTCAGCTGCTGTCCACACTCGAAAACAAGCTCGTGCTGCTCTCGCGCACGGGTGTCGACTATGTCGTGGTCGTGCATTTCGACCTTGCGCTGGCCTCTCTGAGTGCCCGGCAGTTCATGGAGCTCATCCTCCGTCAACAGCTTCGTGTCAGACAACTGGTCATCGGATACGACAACCGCTTTGGCCACGACCGCACCGAAGGCTTCAGCGACTATGTGCGCTACGGCCGCGAGATGGGCATCGACGTGGTGCAGAGCGAGCCTTATCTGCTCCATGGCGTGAAGGTCAGCTCGTCGGTAGTGCGCTCGTTTATCCAGGAAGGTGAGATAGAGATGGCCAACGAGTGTCTGGGCTATCCCTACACGATAGAGGGTAAAGTCGTGGACGGCGTGAAGGAGGGACGCCGCCTGGGCTTCCCCACAGCCAACCTCGTCCCTTCCAGCCTCACTCAGCTTTTGCCTGCCGCTGGCGTCTACGGCGTGAAGGTACGCACAGAGGGCAGCATGACTCTACGGCCCGCCATGACCAACATCGGCATGCGGCCTACCTTTGGCGGGCATCATCAGACCGTGGAAACCAACATCTTCGACTTCGAGGACAACATCTACGGCCAACGGCTGCTCCTCTCTTTCTACAGCCGCATACGCGACGAACGGAAGTTCGACAACGTCGAGCAGCTCATCCAGCAGTTGCGTCAGGACAGAAAAGACATTGAAGAGCGGTTCCGGCAGCATGGCACTATCGTGCCCGCACCGCGCGATTGAAGTCAGGCGCACCCGACAGCCACCCACACAAAACGCATTTAGATCAAACATTCAACCATGAGAAAAAGTTCATTGCACGACATTGCCAACATCGTCTTATACGTCATTCTGTTTCTACTCATCCAGTTGGCCGTCACCTTTGCCGTGGCAATCATCGCCATGTGGATCGGCGGCACACCTTGGTCATCCATCAGCCAACATCTCCAGACCGGCTCATTGGACCTAAACGGCAAGGAACTGGTCGCTGCCACAGCCATCAGCAGCGTGCTCACCTTTTGTCTTTTCCTCGTCTGCCACTGGGCTTCTGTCAAGCGCGACTGGCTGGCCACACGTCCTTGGACAGCTCTGATATGGGTGGTGATCCTTGCTCTGGGCACCATACTGCCCTCGGAATGGCTCGTGGAGCGCATGGAGATCACACTGCCCGAAAACACCGAGAAGCTTTTCGAAAGCATCATGGGTGAGCCCTTGGGCTATTTTGCCATTGGCATTCTGGCTCCGTTGGTGGAGGAACTCGTCTTCCGCGGTGCCATTCTCCGCACCCTGCTGAAACTCTTCGACCGCAAATGGCATTGGGTGGCCATCGTCATCTCGGCACTCATCTTCGGTGCCGTGCACATGAATGTTCCGCAGTTTGTCCATGCTGCGCTCATTGGCTTGCTCTTAGGCTGGATGTACTATCGGTGGCCTTTGTCATGTTCCACATGATGCCGCAGATGAACGACGGCAAGCTCATCGACCTTTTCCACGGCAACCATACCACGATGATGCTCAGCCTGCTCTTCTCGCTCTGCATCTTCCTGCCCGCCCTGTTCCAGCTCACGATCAGACTGAAGCGGGCAGAGTAAGAGAGAGCAAGAGCCCTTCCCTAACCCTCCCCAAGGGGAGGGAATGGCAATACCGATAAGCCAAGTTCATACTTTCAAAAGGCAGGATTTGGTGATGTCCATAATAATTAGTAACTTTGAAGCCAAAATTATATTATTTATGTCTTCACTAAAGAAATTCATTACTAAAGCTGTTTCTCTGCTACCCCCCCCATTGAGAAGGAGTTGCCTTTTCTGGTCTTGTTCTTCCTGCTAATCGCATTATCTCCTATCAAGCTCCTTATTGCAGGGTTGCTAAACCCATTGCATATGGAGACATCCGTTTTCATTCATTTGTGCCGTGCCTTAGCTATCAGCTATCTCTTTACTTGTATTGTCTATTACTCTCACAAGTCATGGGTCAAAGGTATGTTCTATGCTATAGGCTGCACGCTATTTGGAGTAAATGTATTTCTGTGGCTGGTATTCCACAAGATCAT
>ONYS01000212.1 GCA_900322095.1 uncultured Prevotella sp. | reverse complement strand
GGATAGATCTCGGTGAGGATGACCTCGTCGAAATGGCTCAGCGCATCAGCGAAGTCCTTGTAGAAGTCGCGGGTGCGGGTGTAGAGATGTGGCTGGAAGATGGCGGTCAGCTTGCGGCCCTGGTAGAGCTCGCGCAGACTCTTGGCACTTTGCAGGATCTCCTTGGGGTGATGAGCATAGTCGGAAAGCAGCACGTGACGGTCGTTGTTGATCTTGAAGTCGAAGCGACGCTCTACGCCGTGGTATGTGCTCATGCCGTAGCGCAGCTCCTCAGCGGTGCAACCGTTGAGCTGTGCCAGTGCCATGGCAGCCACACCATTCTCTATATTAATAGGTATGGGCTGTCCGAGCTTCACATTCGTGACGTTCTCCACGGGTGAGATGAAGTCGAAAGTGATGTTGCCGTTCTCGATTTTGACGTTCTCTGCATGGAAGTCTCCCTCGTCGCGGCTATAGGTATAGGTCTTCACGCCTTCCTGTACATTGGGCTTCATCTCCAGGTTTTTATGGATGATGAGGGCGCCGCCGGGCTGAATCAGCTCGGTGTAGTGGCGGAAACTCTCAAGATATGCCTCTTTGGTACCGTAGATATCGAGGTGGTCGGGGTCTGTGGCGGTGATGACACTCATCCATGGGCGCAGCCAGTGGAAGGAGCGGTCGAACTCATCGGCCTCAATGACGACATAGTCGCTGGTCTTGGAAAGGATATAGTTGGTACCGTAGTTCTTCGAAATACCACCCAGGAAGGCGTTGCAGTCGACGTGGCTCTGGTGCATGATGTGAGCGCACATGGTCGACGTCGTCGTCTTGCCGTGTGTGCCGGCAACACAAAGTCCTTTGTGAGAGCGCGTCAGCATGCCAAGTACCTGGGCGCGCTTCTGCACTTCAAAACCATTGTTGCGGAAGTATTGCAGTTCCTGATGCTCTGCAGGAATGGCAGGGGTATAGACGACCAGACACGACTTGCTGTCACGGCAAGCGTGGGGAATCTCGTCGACATTCTCTTTGTAGTGAATGACCATACCTTCCTTTTCGAGCTGTTGAGTCAGCGTAGAAGGAGTCTTGTCGTAGCCGGCCACAACGAGACCTTTATGGATGAAGTAGCGGGCCAATGCACTCATACCAATGCCACCGGCACCAATGAAATAAACGGCTTTTATATCTTTGAGTTCCATGATGTTTAAAGAGTTATTTGCATGTCTTGGAAAGATGGCAGTCCCATCTTGTGAGGGAACTGTCTTTTCCGAAGCGTTTTATTGTTTTCCCCAGGCGAGTTTGACGACTTCGTTGGCAATGACGTCGGCGGAGTCTTTCAGTCCGAGTTTCTTGATGTTCTCTGTCAGTGATGCGAGCTTGGCGTCGTCGTGAACAATCTCCAAGGCTTTGTCGAGCAACTTGTCGGGGGCGTCAGCGTCCTTGACATAGATGGCGGCGTCTTTATCAACGAGCGCCATGGCATTCTTGGTCTGATGGTCTTCGGCTACGTTAGGGCTTGGCACAAGGATGACGGCTTTGCCGATGAGGCAGAACTCACTGATGGAGCTGGCTCCGGCACGGCTGATGACAAGGTCGGCAGCGCGATAGGCGGCACTCATGTCGCTGATGAAGTCGAGTACTTTTAGGTTGGGGATGTCGCCAAAGTCCTTCACGGCCTGGTTCATCTCGGCGTTGTAGTACTTACCGGTCTGCCAAATGAACTGCACGTCGGCGTTTTTCACCTTGTCGAGATGCTGTCGCATGCTCTCGTTGATGGTGCGTGCTCCTAAACTGCCGCCCACGAGGAGAATCGTCTTCTTGTTGGGATCGAGTCCGAACTTGGCTCTTGCATCCTCTTTTGAGATGGTTGCGTCCACTACATTCTGTCGGACTGGGTTGCCCGTCATGATGATTTTATCAGCAGGGAAGAAACGTTCCATGCCTTCGTACGCCACGCAGATCTTGCTGGCCTTCTTTGCCAACAACTTGTTTGTGACGCCGGCATAGCTGTTCTGCTCTTGGATGAGGCACGGGATGCCCATGCTGGCGCATACGTTCAGCGTAGGTCCGCTGGCGTATCCGCCTACTCCGACAGCCACCATCGGCTTGAAGTCTTTGACAATCTTCTTTGCCATCCGCTCGCTCTTCCAAATTTTGAAGAGCACAGCGATGTTTTTCAGCAGATGCTTACGGTCGAAACCGCAGATGGGCAAGCCTTTGATGTCGTAGCCTGCTGCGGGCACCCGCTGCATCTCCATGCGTCCCAGCGCACCCACGAACTGGATTTTGGCACTGGGATATTTGGCTTTGATGGCATTGGCGATAGAGACTGCA
>ONYS01000215.1 GCA_900322095.1 uncultured Prevotella sp. | reverse complement strand
GCGCCTCTTTGATCATCTTTTGCGTTTCCTTTTGGAATTGCAGCACGTCGGTGACGAGATGCAACAGCTGTTCGGCATTGCGCTGAACGATGTCGAGCAGTTCATGGTCACCCTCGCTGAGTGTCTTGCTCTCGTTGAGTTGTTGCAGCGGTCCGTTGATGAGTGTCAGTGGCGTGCGCAGTTGGTGGCTGGCGTTGGTGTAGAACTGGTTCTGCTCATTGCCGAGGTCCTTCATCCGGCGGTTGGCGCGGCGTGTGAAGACGATGGCTCGCCACACGAGCAACACGGCAATCAGCAGGATCAGTGCTACCAAGAGCGACAAGAATAGTAGGGTGCGCTGCACTGCACGTGATAGAGTCCCAAGTAATCCTCTAACTTATTCTGAATGGTGATCAGGTATTGGCTTTGCCGCATCATCTCGTTGGCGTTGATGGCGATCTCACCGACATTTTGCGGTGTGACCACGATGCTCTTGATGATGTTCGTACGCTTATAGGGCTTATGCTCAAGGATTTTCAGCGCCAGGGCGATGACCTCCTCACCGTGTGTCGGATAGATGTAGCTGGCGGCGAGCTTACCTTGTTCTACAGCGTCAATGCCCTCCCCGGGCAGTCCGTCTACACCGAGGAAATAGATGCCTTTCTCTTTTCCGAGCTCTTTAGCCGCCTTGTAAGCACCTAAAGCAGCCAGGTCGCTATGGCAGAAGACCACGTCAAGGGGCTTGCCGGCCAACAGCCACTTCTTCGTGGTTGCATAGGAGTCCTCAAACGACCAGTTGGTCTTGATATGTTGAAAGTCCAGTTCCGGGTGCTTTTTCATCACGCTGGAGAAGCCTTGGTAGCGCTCCCGGTCGGGCGACATCACCAGCTGTCCGGTGATCTCCAGGACTACCGGGCGGTGTCCTACGTGTATGCTGTCGCGGCACAGGCGCACGGCATAGGAACCTATGGAACGTCCTGCCTCTATGTTGTCACCGCCGATGAAAGCCGTGTAGTTGTTGGAGGAAGTCTTGCGCTCTAATAGGATGACGGGGATTCCGCTTTTCCTGGCCCGTTCCACGCAGGGAGAGAGAGGCCGATATTCGTTGGGAGAGATGACGAGCAAGTCCACGCCGGCATCGATGAGACTGTCGATTTGCTGCCGCTGCCGGTTGGTGTTATTGTCAGCGTTGGTGATACACACTTTCACGTCGGTGTCGTAGAGATGCTGTGCGGAGAGCATCTCGTTGTTGACTTTGTCGCGCCAGCGTCCACCGACACACTGCGATACACCTATTTTATATTTATAGGAGGCGCGTGATGTGCAACTCGTGACGAGCAAGAGCAGCAGGGGTAATAAGAGCAGTAGTACTATCCGGATGGAGTCAGGTTTCTTCATATGGTGTTGATTTCTGCAAGGTTTTTAGGTTGTTGCATCTGTCAATAGACCCTTACGTCGCTGATGACCGAGGATCCCACAGCGTCGTTGAGGCGTCGTGTGATCTGTGTGTGCATCATGCTGAGGTCTTGTCTTAGCGCGGGGTTGTCGATCTTCACGTGCAGCACTTGGTTGCGGATGAACTTCTCGCGGGTGTAGCTCGAGATCATGTGTCCCATGACCTCATCCCATGCGTCCACGATGCGCCGCTGCAGCAGTGGCGTCTCCAGTCCTTCCTTTCTGAGCATTTCCTTCAGCAAGTCGCCAATCGGTTTTACTTCGCGCTTAAACATATATTATTATGAGTATAGGATGATGAGTTGGTACAATTTTGAACGATAATGGCTGAACGATAACGACTGAGCAATAACGGCTGAACGATAACTGTTGAACGATAGCGGTTGAACAATTATGCTCATCATTCAACCTTGCGTAGCGTTTCCGTCCTCCACATGGAAGAGCTTGTAGTCTTCGCCGACATGCTGTAGGATGTGATCGAGATGGTCGCGGTTGGTGTCCGTGATGAAGATCTGGCCGTAGTCTGGTCTGGCCACGAGCTTGATAATCTGTTCCACCCGTCGGGCATCAAGCTTGTCAAAGATGTCGTCGAGCAGCAACAGTGGCGTGGTGCCCGAGGCCGTCTTCTTCAGAAACGAGAACTGTGCGAGTTTCAGTGCCAGCACATAAGTCTTCGTCTGTCCCTGGCTTGCCTCGCGTCGCATGGGATAGCCGTCAAGGAGCATCTCCAAGTCGTCGCGGTGAATGCCGTGGAGCGAATAGCCCACAGCACGGTCTCGCATACGGTCGCGGCGGATCACATCGAGCAACGGGCCACGCTGTCCGTGAGAGACATAGTGCAGTGACACCGTCTCGTGGTGATCGGAGAGAGTGTCATAGATCTGTTGAAACACCGGCGTCATCTCTTCCACAAACTGGCTGCGCTTGTGAAAGACTTCTTCTCCGGCCGAAGCCATTTCCTCTTCCCATAGGTCCATGAGCGAGGCGTCGGGCTCCGTTTCCATCTTCAGCAAGGCGTTGCGCTGCTGCAAGGCTTTGTTGTAGCGGGTCAGCGCTTCCATATAAGTATGGTCATACTGCGCGATGACCACGTCCATGAGCCGTCGCCGTTCCTCACTCGTACCGCTGACCAGACTGTTGTCTGAGGGCGTGACAAAGATGAGCGGGATGAGCCCGATATGTGCAGAGAGCTTCTTATAGTCCTT
>ONYS01000217.1 GCA_900322095.1 uncultured Prevotella sp. | reverse complement strand
CGGTGCTACAACAAAGTTCAACTATGTTGCTGGATCGTTTGAGAACCATCCTGGCAATGCGGCTTGGATCGCTCTGTTGATGGCATTCGCCAACTATCCGTCCGCTTCTTTCGATGCCAATATACTTGGTATTGATGCCTATAAGTTAAAGTCGAATGGTGGACGATTGTTTGCAGGGGAGTTCAATAAGTTCTATTACCCGACCATCATCCATATTACGGGCATGGTCGGCCAGGCAAAGGACCTTCGGTTGATGAATCCCAACCGTGCCAAGGCTCAGCGCGCTTTTTCTTTGTGCAAAGCGCGTAAAGCTGTGCAGGCTTTCAAGAAGTAATTGTTTCTTGACAACATAAAGGAAGAATGAGGGTATCTCGCAATGAGGTACCCTCTTTTTGTTTGCCTTCTACTTAATGATAATACATTTTGTTGTCATTTACTGATTATTTTTTTTCTTTTTGTTTGTGTATATCAAATAGAATGCTTATTTTTGCAACATAAGAATTGTAGGAGAGAGTTATATACATATTATAAATTTGAGAGCTTATGAAAAGATTTACTCTATTGATTGTAGCAGCTATTGCATCTATTGCTTCATTTGCCCAACAGCGTTCGGCAAAAGCCTTTCTGTCGCAGTTGCGGGCAGAACGTGCGGCCAAGATGGCCCAGTTGTCCAGTATGAAACTGGCAGGTTCACGGGCGAATACCTCGTCCGCTTTCGTGCAAGCCTTCGCCAACCGTAGCAGTCTGGATAAGCGTGCCGGTGTGTTGAAGGCAGCGGCCAGCACGGCCTACGAGGAAGGGAAATTCTCGTATGCCTTCAGTTCCAGCTATCAGTACATCAAGGGGGTAGGATACACCTTTATTCCTTTGGACACTACAGCTGTCTATTCCAAGGCTTCTAAGGATTCTATTTTCGTCGACCTGCTTTCCAAGGGATGGGGATTCATTGGTGCCAAGGTATATCAATCGAGTATGTCGGGCATCGATTCTCTCGAGTTCGCTCCTGGACAGGTCGTAGGATCTTTGAAGGACGGAACAAAGTTAGGCATATATAGTGCCTCGTACACCGAGGGCTTGCAAGGTCTGGAGTTCTCTCGCACCGACGACCCCATCATCGCTTATTATGAGCCGGAGAGTGGTACTATCGTGTCTGACGGTGCATGGGGTGTCTTTGCCGGTAAGGAGGCAACAGAATCAATAGACAGCTGCTATCGTATCGGACTTCAGACGATGGGGATGGCAGACAGCTTCACACCGTATAGCGGTACACGTACGCTGGCGTATGCAGAATCTTCAAAGACAAAGACCGACACGAAGGACATCGACGTGCTCTTGTCGACATCCGCTGATGAGGAAGGCAACGAGACGACCACGTTCTATGTGCGTGGTCTGTCGTATGCGGCTGCGGACCTTGGCGACTGGCAGAGCCTCACTTTGAGTACCACCGCCGACGGCAAATCGCCGATGCTGGTATATTCGGGCGCACAGTATCTTCCCAATGAATATCTTGCCCCCGTGTTCTCTTATCCAGGAACAGCAGCGGGGAAATTTGCTGATTCGCTCGCCTATGTGGGAACGTTCAACAACGACTCCACGCAGCTGACATTCACTCCGATGGACGAGGACGGTGCCATGTTGGAGTTTCTGCTGCAGCATGGAGAACTCTATTATTATCAATACCCCCAGACCATCTCTTCGTTCACCATCAACTTCCCCAAGAAGACGACGGCGATCAGGGGCATCAGGGCCAACGCTACAGGCAATGCACGTGAAGAGTACTTCGACCTGACAGGTCGCCGAGTCGGTGAAGACTATAAGGGCCTGGTCATCCGCCGCACCGTGGATGCAAGCGGAAAGATGGAAGTTAAAAAGGTCATCAGAAACTAAGCTTCCGCTCTTTTGTGAGCCCAAGACTGATATGCCTGTTCTGAGGCAAGGCCCTCAGAACGGTTCATACAACAAACAGAAAAGGCCAGCGCAACGGATTGTTGCGCTGGCCTTTTCTGTTATAGTCACTTTCCACCATTCTTTTGTGGAGAGAGAAGGTGAAACTTACTTGAGTTGTCTACCGGATGACTTTCCTGGCACTTCCGTCCGCATCCTTTATGACGACAACTCCTTTGGTATTGTTGCCGGCTTTTGTGCCCAAGAGCGTGTAGGTCTGTTGCTTGTCACTGTTGGCAGTGGTGACGGCGGAGATGCCTGCTGAGACGGTCAGCGGGTTGTAGTGGAACGATATTGTGCCGTCTGCAGCCTGCTGTATGTTGGAGAGT
>ONYS01000218.1 GCA_900322095.1 uncultured Prevotella sp. | reverse complement strand
GCCGCAGAAGTCGGGGTGGCTCTCGGGGCCGAACCAGTCGAAGGTGCCGCCCATGTCGAGTTCCTTCTCAGTTGCCATGTCGAAAAGCGTCAAGTCAACAGTGGAGCCCCGCGTGTGGCCGCTGCGCTCGTAGATGTACTCCTGCTCGAAGAGCACGCTCTTGTCGAGGTCGGGATAGAAGTAGGGCTTCATTTTCGTGTCCTCCAAATCCTGCGCCCACCGCACAAAGTGGTCAACGCCTTTCTGCGGACGATAAGCATCGTATATCTTCAGTCTATACCCCTGTGCTTTCACATCTTCGTTTACAGCCTTCAGACTGTCAGCAGCCTGGCGTGTGAGTAGCGCTGTCGGCTCCTCGTAGCCGTCAATGCGGGTTCCTACGAAGTTGTACGTGCCGTAATAGCGTATCTCCAGAATCACATTTCGCTGAGGGTTACAAACTGACTGCTGTCGTCAGTCGGGCTGACCACAGGATTGTCGTCCTCACTGCCGCAGCAGGTTATCACACATGCGCCGCAAATAATGATGAGGATGGCGGCGAGCACCCACAGTTTCCTTTGATTCATATTTTTGAGAATTTAACACTTGTTCTTTATTCACTTGAGCGGGCCACCGCCGTCGCTTGTGGGATTGCCCCAAAGCAGTTGCTGGTTGGTGCGCTGCCAGTTGCCCCATCCCGTCAGTTTGTGGAATGTGGTCTGCTCGTAGCCTTGGTCGAAATTGCACAGATGATTGGGAACAAAATAATCAACAAGAGGCAATTTGGCGGCATCTGCCGTGTAAAAGTTGTTGTTGGTCAGGCAGATGCTCAGTGTGTAGTGGTCCAGATGCTGTTCGTTCGTGTTGACGTCGGCATAGTGGACGAAGGCTTCGCTGAAGGCTTTGTCCAGATCGGCAGAGATGGCAGCCATTTCTGTGTCGCCAGTCTCTTTTGCCAACCAATGTGCATAGTCTGCCAGATCGACAAAGGGATTCACGTAGGTTAACAGGTGACGCTGCTCGGGGGACAAGTAATTTAGAATGAGGGTATGGAACCGATACACCTCCTTGGTGGCCTTGTCGATGGCTTCCCTTTGCGTGGGGTAGAGTGCGACGAGTCTGTCGGCGAGGCGCTTGGTGGCACCGATGATGGCATCGAGCTTGGCAGTACGGATGAGCTTGTAGTCGCCATTTTTCCAGGACTCCACTATTTGCCCATTTTCCTGCTCTTCAGACTCATGATATGAATTTTCCCATTTCGGATGCACGCGCTCAAACATCTGTGCGATGGCATCCTCGGTATTCCCCTTTTCCAGCAGTCCGCGGACGTATTCCGTGAGCAGTTCGCCCTCGCTCACAAGCAGGTGCGCCGAGGCCACGATGTAGTCGGACAGGCCCCGCAGTTCGGTCAGCGTCTCCATGTTGCCCATTAGGCAGTTGTGGAAGAAAATCGTGTTCAGCCGGTTCAAGCCTGCGGAACGGATGGCGGCACTCAGTTCATACATATCCAGTTCTTCATGTTTATTCCACTCATCGCCGATGACCCCTCGGGTAGCAGGTGCAGCGGCGGGGTCTTCGTATTTGCCGGGGACATCGGCCATGGGGCTTAGTCCGCTGCCATGTCCCCAGATGCTGAACACATACTGCTCGGCAGGACACACCAGACTGCTGATCTGGATGAACGCGCTGACGGTCGTGGGGTCGCACAGTTTCATTTCCTGGGCCTCCTTTTCATACCCCAGCGCCCGAAGTCCTCCGTTACGAATATTCTCCAGTTTAGTCGTGTCGTTCAGATCGAACCATACGATGTCACCCGGGTCGGCATACTTACCTGTAAAGTCTTTGCCATCCTCGGACTTTTCCTTGCCATATTTGTAGAAGCAGACTACGCGGACGTTGTTGTGGTCCGTGAGCAGCGGCTGTATCTTCTCCCAGAAGCCATACTCAATAATCTTATCCATGGTGCCTCCCGCATTGCCATAGACAAAGACGGTGTAGCGGGCAGGCTGCGGCACATTGACCAGGTTGTCCTTCCTGTTCCACGCATCAAAGTCCTTAGCCTTCGCGTCATCCATCTTCTGCATGGCCAGTTGGTGGTCACCCTCCGTCAACGTCAGCTTGCCGTCGCTCACGGTATATCTGGCGGTGGTCTTGGTGTTCCTCTCCGCGATGTCCATCGTCAGCAGTCCGTCCGTGGCTGTATAGGTGAACGAATAGCGCTCACGGCCCACGGCATCGTCGTTGTTGAGGTAATAGATGTTGGTTACGCCTGTGCCGTCGGCCTTCAGTTCCGTCTGCTGCCATGCCTTGCCGTATGTCCAGGCGGCGTATGTAGCCCCCGATACGTCGGAATACCATTGGCCTACGAGTTGGCTGTTCGCTCCTGGTTTAGTTGCAGGGTTGTCGTCGTTATCCGACGTACATGATGTGAATACACTTGTGCCGCAAACGAGGGTGGCGGCCATCACCCATTGCATGATTCTTTTCATAATGCTTTATTTGATATAAATTCCTAAATGGTTCTACGTCACTTGCTGCTGACGTCATCGCAGCCGTTCATTAATATTCGTAATATTCGGTGTAACATTTTGTGTTGGGTTCCTGTCTATTCAGTTTGAGCCATTTTGAGCCATCGGCTCCAGCCGGTGAGCCGGTCGAAGCGCAGCTGGCCGTAGGTGGCATCGAGGGTGGAGCCCCATGGCAGACCGTCGCTGGTCGGCTGGCCGT
This sequence comes from uncultured Prevotella sp., assembly GCA_900322095.1. Taxonomy (GTDB): domain Bacteria; phylum Bacteroidota; class Bacteroidia; order Bacteroidales; family Bacteroidaceae; genus Prevotella. The sequence continues at coordinate 1,403 of ONYS01000218.1, read as the reverse complement.
CGGCAAACAGATAGACTAATCCGTCGGCATCATAACGGAAGTGCAGGCCATTCTCCACGGTGGTGAAGTGGCCCTGGCAGCCGAGCATCACGCTGAGCGAGACGGTGTGGCCGTTCTCTTCGAGCCACTTGCTCGACTGCTGGAGGGCAAAGTAGTGGTTGTAGGCCTGGTCTGCCAAACCCTCAATCAAAGGCCCAAAGTCGTCGGGCAGTGCGGCAGTGAGGCCGATGATGTAGTTCATGAGGTCGTAGGTGGGCTGCTCGTCGTCGACGCGATAGGCGTTGGCGGTGATTGAGTCGATGCGGGTCCGGGCGTAGTCGGTGCCGTTTTGATAGACGTCGACCAGACGGTCGACGAACTTCTTGAGCTCAGCGCCGAAGGCGTCGGCCTCGGCCGAGCGATAGACGCTCATGTCGTGATAGTGGGGCACGTCCTCGCCTTTGTCTTCCTTTTCGGCATCCTTGTCCCAGGCATCGACGCAGAATCGTGCGAAGCGCGTCAGGGCCTGCTCGGGATCGTCGGGGTTGTCCGAGAGGGCGTCGACCAGCTCAGTGTAGTTGCCGCCCGCGCTAGGCACGAGGAAGGTGGAGAGTACGAGGTAGTCGGTCAGTGGGGCCAGTTCGAACTGATATTCTGCCGCGTTCATAAGGCAGGCGTCGCAATAGACGGCGCTGACGTGCACCGAGGCCTGCCGGATGGCCTCGGTGAGGCTCTTGGCGGTGAAGTGTGCCCGGTTGTGGCCGTCGTCCTTGATGACGCTGCGGGTCTGGCTGGGGGCGGCAGCAGCGACAGGGATTTCCTCGGTGGGCAGATAGCCATCGCCGTGGTCGGACAGTACGAGGATATACCTGCGGGCGGGGCGCACCCGCGCTGCCCAGTCGATGAAGCGGGTGAGCGAGTCGGTTCGCGAGATGTCGGCATTGTCGGGGCCAATGAAATGGGCGGTGATGGTGGCCATCATGTCGGTCTCGGCGACTGTGGGATCGACGGTGAAGCGGCTGGTCTTCCCGCCATAGGGGTAGAAGTCCTTAATCCTTTCGACTAAGGCCACCTGGGCCGGGTCGTTGGGGTCGATTTCGGTTTTCAAGTCCCTGTAGCTGTTCTGCAAGTTCTCGAGGGTCGAGAACTTGTATTGTGCGCAGATGCTCACGTTGCGCCGGTGGTCGGCGTCGGCTTTGAAGAACTGGGCGATGTTATCCATCAGGAAAGCGTCGAGGTTGCTGCCGCCGTGACCGTAGAAGATGATGGTGTAGTCGGCCAGTTGCTGCTGCGGCTCGTCGGGGTTAATTACTGGGTTGTCGTCGCTGTCCGACGAACACGATGTGAATACACTTGCGCCGCAAACGAGGGTGGCGGCGAGCATCCATGTTAATTCATGTAACTTTCTCATCGTCGTTGTGTTT
>ONYS01000221.1 GCA_900322095.1 uncultured Prevotella sp. | reverse complement strand
CGCGACGAGTATGTATTGTTGAGAAAGGTGGACAACGTAAATTGGGAATAAGATGAAGATCAAGACACAAATAGCAATGGTCCTCAACCTGGACAAGTGCATCGGCTGCCACACCTGCTCGGTGACCTGCAAGAACGTATGGACATCGCGTAAGGGTATGGAGTATGTCTGGTGGAACAATGTGGAGACCAAGCCCGGCCCGGGCTATCCCAAGACATGGGAGAACCAGGACAAATATCGTGGTGGATGGGTGAAGACGAAGAACGGCGGTACGGAGCTGCGCCTCGGCAACCGGCCAAAGGTGATGTCACAGCTCTTCTCCAATCCCTATCTGCCACAGGTCGACGACTATTACGAGCCTTTCACCTTCGACTTCTCCTCGCTGAAGGGCAAGCTACGGCTGAAGACACCGCCCTCGGCCCGTCCCTTCTCCATGATTACGGGCAAGCAGATGGACAAGGTCAAGGACGGTCCGAACTGGGAGGACGACCTCGCCGGAACTTTTGAAGAGCGCAAGAGCGACCCGAACCTCAAGGACATCGACACCGCGGGCTTCGAGGCATTCGAGCGCACGTTCATGTTCTATGTGCCGCGCCTCTGCGAGCACTGCCTCCACCCGGCCTGCATCCCGAGCTGTCCCTCCGGTGCCATCTACAAGCGCAAGGACGGTGTGGTACTCATCAACCAGGACCGTTGCCGCGGATGGCGTCAGTGCATATCGGCGTGCCCGTACAAGAAGATATACTTCAACTATGAGCGGATGAAGAGCGAGAAATGCGTGTTCTGCTATCCCCGTCTTGAGGACGGCCAGCCCACGGTGTGCAGCGAGACTTGTGTGGGTCGCATGCGCTATCTCGGCGTCATCCTCTACGATGCCGACAAGACCGACGCCTATGCCGCCGACGACGAGCGTGACCTCGTGGCCAAGCAACGTGAGATGATTCTCGACCCCAACGACCCAGCCGTCATCGCCGAGGCCGAGCGTCAGGGCGTGAGCCACAACTGGATTGTAGCCGCGCAGAAGAGTCCGGCCTATAAGCTCATGAAGGAGTGGGCCATCGCCTTCCCCCTCCATCCCGAATACCGTACGCTGCCCATGGTTTGGTATGTACCGGCCATGAGTCCGAAGAAAGAGGAGCTGGCCAAGAAGGAGCAGAACCCTGATGCCGGCACCGACGAGATGGACTATTTCGCCAAAGTCGATGAGATGCGCATTCCGGCACAATACTTCGCCAACCTGCTCACAGCCGGTGACGTGCAGCCCATCCGTGAGGCCCTTGCCAAGCTCGTTGCCCTGCGTGAGTATATGCGGCGGAAGACCGTCGATGGACAGGAACAGCCCGCCGTGCCTGAGGACTTAGGACTGACGGCAGCTCAGTACGACGACATGTACCGGTTACTCGCCATTGCCAACTACGAGGACCGCTTCGTCATCCCCTCATCGCCCAAACAGCAGGGGAGTCATCATTTCGATGAGCGCACGGGCCTCGGCTTCGACGACGAGGAAGCGAACTTCGTCGAGGGCTGCAAGCGTTGCAATCTCTTCGGTGGTAAGTAAAGATGGGTATTAATGACCACAGGAATGAATAATAACGACTGCGACCATGATTCAAACTTATAACATTCTTTCCCTCCTTCTCGACTATCCCACTGCCGAGCTCTGGGACAGTCGCGCCGACATCTTGCCCGCGCTCCGTGCCGAGGGTGTCCTCAGCGAGGCATCGCTCAGTAAAGTGGAGACCTTCTTAGGCTATGTGGCGTCCTTTGCTGACGCCCGTAGCTGGCAGGCGGCCTACAGCGACCTCTTCGACACCCAGACTAAGACCAACCTCTATCTCTTCGACATGGTCTATGGAACGAGCCGCGACCGCGGACAGGCCATGGTCGATCTGAAGGAGGAGTACCTCAAGGCCGGACTCATGCCCGCCGAGGACGAGCTCCCCGACTATCTGCCGATGTACTTGCAGTATGTCGCCAACATGGACGACCTCGCTCAGGCGCGGGCCGCCATCGACGACATCCGTGGTGTGCTCACAAAGATGGACGACCGCTTCGCCAAGGAGCAGCATCCCTACGAGCCACTCATCGCGCTCTTGAAGGAATCATAAAATCTCACGGCTATGCACACTTTCCTATTCCAATATCTCCCCTACATCGCCGGTGCCCTCTTTGTCTGCG
>ONYS01000223.1 GCA_900322095.1 uncultured Prevotella sp. | reverse complement strand
TATGCCAAAAAGAATGATTGGTTCTTTGATGACAATGCTTTCTCTGACTTCCGATAGGATTCAGACTTGAATGAAAACAGAAAACCTGTCTTGCATCTCTGCACATTCGTAGCGCGAAAGAGCCACGCCGCGAATGTTCTGAGTAGCAAGACAGTTTTTTTTTGAACTGTACGGTTGAAAAAACATCAATGGATAAAAAAACATCAAAGGATGGAATGAAACGGGCTGAAGGCCCAAAAGCTCTTAGCCCGTTTCAACTTCGATAAAGATCTCCCTAAATGGAACTACAAGGTTTCATGGCGAGATAAAAAAATACCAAGTTAATTTTTAAACGTTACTAACTAAAATCATGTACAGCTTTAGCCCCGTAGAGTATTCGGGTGGTTTTGTTGGGGTGGCCCTCCATGGCACCCTAATCCCGCAGGGTATTGCCGGTGTCACCAGCAATACCCTGCTGAAAAGGGATGTTTGCAAGGATTGCGCAGCAAGCTTCCTTTGAGATATATCTTGCCGTTTATATCTTTTTTAGACACTTTCGGCAAGATAAACTCTAATATATTTTGCCGATTCAAACATTTTTGCTAACTTTGGGCAAAATAAAGACGATTATGAGCACGATTATAGGCCGAAAAGCGGAGCTAAAAGAGTTGGATAGACTCTACCGAAGCGACAAGCCGGAGTTTGTCGCCGTATATGGCAGACGGCGTGTAGGCAAAACATTCCTCATCAAGCAGGCTTTTAAGGACCGCATCACTTTCCAGCACACCGGTGTATCTCCAGTAGATCAGGAAGGAGAGCGAAACAGAATGAAAACGCAGTTAGAGAGTTTCTACTTTTCTCTTCTTAATCAGGGATTGGAAGGCGTGCGCATGCCCAAGACATGGATGGAAGCTTTCTTCTTGTTAGAACAGCTGCTTACGCAACTCGACAACGGTAGCCGGCAAGTCATCTTTCTTGATGAGCTGCCTTGGCTTGACACCCCACGCTCGGGATTTCTACCTGCCTTTGAGAACTTCTGGAATGGGTGGTGCAGTGGCCGTGACAACATCATGCTGATCGTTTGCGGCAGTGCCACCTCGTGGATTTTGGGCAACCTCACTCACAGCAAAGGAGGACTGTATGGACGGCTCACCGACGAGATAAAGCTCTCGCCGTTTACCCTGACAGAATGTGAGGAATACTTCCGCCATGAGCAGATAGAACTTTCACGCTACGACATCGCACAGACATATATGGTCTTTGGTGGCATTCCCTATTACCTGAGCTATTTCCGCAAAGGTCTCAGCTTTGAAAGGAACGTAGACAAAATCCTGTTTGGCAGAGGTCCAAGGCTGAGAGATGAATTCAACAGACTGTTTAGCGCTATCTTCAGCAATGCTGACGACTGCAAAAAGGTCATCCGCCTGCTCGCCACGCGCAACAGTGGTTTTTCGCGAGAAGAGATAGCCAAGGCTACTGGGCTGCCATTGGGAGGCGGACTCACCAACACATTAGCGTCGTTAGCCGAGAGCAACTTCATACAGAAATACGGGCCGGCAGGAGAGATACAAACTGATTGACAACTTCTGCTTGTTCTGGCTGAAATATGTCGAGCAACACGGCAAAGACAGCACCTTCATGTCAGACAACCAGGCCTCAGACATCCTAAAGTCCTGGCATGGTGTCGCCTTTGAACAGCTATGCTGGCAGCACGTCACGCAGATCAAGCGGGCACTGGAAATAGGCGGCGTGAAGACATCGCTGTCGGCATGGTGCCTGAAAGGGAATGATGAGCATACGGGGGTGCAGGTGGACATGCTCATCTTCAGAAACGACAATGTCGTCAACCTTTGTGAGATGAAATTTACCGGAATGCCCTATGAGATTAACAAGGAGGAGAATATCAAGCTCAAGGAACGAATCGAAGCCTTGAAAGCTACACTGTCGCCGAAGCAGACGGTACACCTCACCATGGTGACGACATACGGCATCAAACAAGGGAAATATAGCGGCATTGTGCAGAGCCAGGTCGTCTTGGACGACCTGTTCGGCTAAGACAACACGTAGACAAACAACGCAATAGGCAGACACAGGAAAAGCAACGTAGAACAGATATAACAAGAATCAGGCATGAACAAGAGTAAGTGGGAATATAGAAACTTTGAAAATTGTATTGAGAAGATACCGCACCCAAAACAACTGAAAACCTCCGAATGTTGTGTACTGATTTTGGTTGACAGTTTTGTTTGTTATTCCTAACTTAGTTTACACTTCTTTCTTCTTATTCCTAGACAGGTTGCCCATAGACGGCCGTACGGAAGTTTGAGGACTTGCTCAATATCCAGGAGCTCAATTCGGAACAAATGGACGTACTGGAGTCTATCATTGAGTATGTTTGTCAGCAGGGCGATATACCCTCCGATGACATTATGTCGCCGGTCTTTGAAAATACGCCATGGAACGTCTTTGGCGACCATACCTCTTTCCTCTTCAACGATGTCAGTATGCTGCATCAGGTGATTGAGGATGACAAGAAGATGGCGTAATAAATTAGAAATTAGCAAGACTGCCAGTGCAAAAGAAGAATCAAATGGACAGACAAAAGTTATCCCGGGCAACGACTTGTTGCCCGGGATAATTGTTCTTGGAGATAGGGTAGGGACCCCTTTTAGTTTTTAAACGAGTGGACAGGGGCAGGGATACGTCCGCCGCGGTTGACAAGACGCTCGGAAGAGAAGGTGTTGACCGGCATGATAGGAGCATGGCCAAGCAGTCCGCCCCACGTGATGCTGTCGCCGACACGCTTGCCGATGACCGGGATGACACGTACGGCAGTGGTCTTTTGATTCACCATACCGATGGCGGCTTCGTCGGCAATGATGCCGGAAATCGTCGTGGCAGGAGTGTCACCGGGGATGGCGATCATGTCGAGTCCTACCGAGCAGACGCAGGTCATGGCTTCGAGTTTCTCGATGTTCAGTGCTCCGGCATTGACCGCGTCGATCATGCCCTGATCCTCGCTGACGGGGATGAAGGCTCCGGAGAGTCCGCCGACATAAGAGCTGGCCATGATACCGCCCTTCTTCACCTGGTCGTTGAGCAAGGCTAAGGCAGCGGTGGTGCCTGGCGCACCCGGCTGCTCCACACCGATGCATTTCAAGATGTCGGCAACAGAGTCTCCGACGGCCGGTGTCGGTGCCAGACTGAGGTCGATGATGCCAAACTCGGCACCTAAGCGGCGGCTGGCCTCCTGCGCTACATATTGTCCTACACGCGTGATCTTGAAAGCTGTCTTCTTGATGGTCTGGCAGAGCGTCTCGAAGTTCGCCTCACGTCCACCATTCTCACGTGCGCGGCGGTCCATCTGCTCCAATGCATATTTTACTACACCAGGACCGGAAACACCGACATTGACAACGGCGTTGCCCTCGCTCACGCCATGGAAAGCACCAGCCATGAACGGGTTGTCGTCAGGCGCATTGCAGAAAACCACGAGTTTGGCAGGACCAATGCACAGACGGTCGGCGCTGGCTTCGGCAGCCTGGCGGACGATCTCGCCCATGAGTTTCACGGCATCCATGTTCAGTCCGTTCTTTGTGCTGCCCACGTTGACGCTTGAACAGACAAGGTCGGTCGTGGCCAGAGCCTGTGGAATGGAGCGGATGAGCAACTCGTCGGCTGGTGTCATGCCCTTG
>ONYS01000224.1 GCA_900322095.1 uncultured Prevotella sp. | reverse complement strand
TCCGAAGTCCTTGAGGATGTCCTCACAGTTCTGCTTCACCAGCTCGGCGTTCATCACGTCGGTCTTATAGAATTTGGCGATGCCGCCTTTGTCAGTGATCTCTTTCACAATCTCGTTGCCCACCTCTTCCTTACGTCCGAGGATCGCAATCTTGGCTCCTTGCTCTGCGAGGTACTTGCCAATGCAGCGGCCGAGGACACCTGTGCCGCCAGTGATGACGACGACATAGTCTTTAATGTTAAATAGTTCGTTCATGGTTTAATCAAAAAATCCTGGTTGTTCGTATTTAATACCTAACTCCTTGTCCACAGCGGCGAGGATGCCCTGCACCTGTCCCATGGCAAACATTCGGCCAAGGAAACTGTATCCGGCATTGTATCCACGCTTCTCGTCGCCGAGCATCGTCATGCCGTGGTCCACGCGCATGGGCAGCACCTGAGCGTTGGGCGAAGAGAGCAGGGCCTTTCCAACCTTGCGCTGCTGTTCCTCCTGCTCGAAGATGTGAGCCAGAGCCACGAGATCAGCGCGACCGCCTAAGTGGCTGGCCTCGGTGAAGTCGCCGTTGGAGAAGACGTGGCAGCTGCGCAGATGTACGAAGCTCGTGCGACTGGCAAAGCGGCGGGCCATCTCCGGCAGATGGTTTTGGGCTCCCGCAGAGAGCGAGCCGGCGCAGAAGGTCAGTCCGTTGTGCTTGTTAGGAACAGCGTTGAGCAGCCATTCGATGTCGTCGGCGCACGTGATGATGCGCGGCAGACCAAGGATTTGGAAGGGTGGGTCGTCGGGATGGACACACATATACATATCGCACTCCTCGCAGACCGGCATGATCGCGTCGAGGAAATACTTCATGTTGGCCCGCAGCTGTTCGCGGCCGATGCCCTCATATTTCTTCAGCAGTTCACGGAAGAGACCGAGCGGATGCTCATCGCCCTCCTTGAAATTGCCGGAGACGAAGCCTTGTGTCTTGATGACAATGTTCTCCACGAGTTCATGATCCTTCTCCGGTGTCATCTGCTTGCGCAGTTCCGCCACCTCTTTTAATATGTCTCTGCCGTTGGGCTTGCCGTCGGGCCCGAGCACCTGGAAGCTTCTCCAGTCCTCCTCAGCACCCTCACGCTTCAAGAGATCGATGTCGAAATACGCAAATTCGGGAATGCTGAAATAGAGATTGCTCGATCCGTTGGGATTGAGATGGAGCAGATCGGTGCGTGCCCAGTCGAGGACGGGCATGAAGTTATAGCATATAGTATGTATGCCCTCAGCCGCCAGGTTGCGCAGACTCTCGCAATAGATGCTGATCTGCTCGTCGCGGTCAGGACCACCATATTTAATTGTCTCAGTGACAGGAAGCGACTCTACTACGCTCCATCTCATGCCGTGAGACTCGATGTAAGTCTTCAGGTCGTGGATCTGCTGCTGTGTCCATACTTGTCCGAGGGGCACATCGTGCAGAGCCGTGACAATGCCCTCGACGCCAATTTGCCGAAGCATGTCGAGCGTAATGGGGTCTTTACGGCCAAACCATCTCCATGTTCTTTCCATTTTTGATTAGTTTTTAGTTAATGATATTATCTTTTGATCCATCATTATCGATGCGGCAAGAGAGTGTCGCGCATGTGATGACCTTGTGTGCTTGCAAAGATATATAAAATAGTTCATTCACCAAAAGAAGTAACGGAATATTTATCAATTTCCAAAGCTATTCTTTGGTGTGTCGTTATCATATTTGTTGAAAGAAGAATGTTCTCAAAAATAAAGTTGGAGTTGATAATTGTTATCTGCTCCTGCTATATTATCCATTGATAATAAAGATATTCTGCTTTGAAAGCAGATCTATTTTTTAAAAATAACAAAAATCGTACACTGCGCTTGAAAAAAGAAGCGAGAAAGTTTGCGTATTAAAATGATTTTATTAATTTTGCAAAGTAAGAAAGCATTTACCATTACATCAACATTATCATGACTAAGTACAATATCACAGAAAAGAAAGAAAAGGAAGCTGCCTATCGCTCACTTGTCAGTCCGAAACTCATGGATGAACTGGAGGAAAAAATCAACAATATCATCATCATCCAAAAAAAGTATAAGGACAAA
>ONYS01000225.1 GCA_900322095.1 uncultured Prevotella sp. | reverse complement strand
AAGAATGTGAAGCACGGCGACATCGACCTGGATGTAGTCGGACGCGCTACTGCCGGATCCAGTGGCGCCGACATCGCCAACATCGTCAACGAGGCTGCCTTGCGGGCTGTGAGACTCGGGAAGAGCGAGGTGGAGACCGACGACATCGAGGAGAGCGTGGAAACAGTGATTGCCGGTGAACAGAAGAAGGGCGCCGTCATCTCACCCGAGGAAAAGCGCATCATCTCGTATCACGAACTCGGTCATGCCATGGTGGCCGCCATGCAGACCCATTCCGCACCGGTGCAGAAGATCACCATCGTACCGCGTACGAGTGGCGCATTGGGCTATACCATGCAAGTTGACAGCGGAGAGAAGCATCTGATGAGCAAGGCCGAGATGCTTAACCAGATTGCTACGCTCACCGGAGGCCGCGCCGCTGAGGAGGTGATGTGCCACACGTGTACGACAGGCGCTTCCAACGACATCGAGAAAGCTACGCAGCTGGCCCGCGCCATGATCACCACTTATGGCATGAGCGACACGTTCGGCATGATGCAACTCGAACAGCAACGCTATAAGTATCTTGGCGGTGCCAGCAGTCTGACTTGCTCTCAGGAGACGGCAAAGGACATCGACACCGAGGTGCGTGACATCATCCGGCAAGCCCATGACAAAGCCGTCGGCATCATCAAAGCCCATGAGCCCGAGATGAACGCTGCCGCCGAGGTCTTGCTGCGCAAGGAGACGATCACGGGCGATGAGTTCATGGGTATGCTCAAGCGCTACCAAAAGGATAAAGAATAATAAAAAAGCAGGGATTGCGTTGGCAGTCCCTGCTTTTTTATTTATTTTTGTCTTGTGGATGTGTTGTTCCGTCAATGCTAATAACAAATCATACGAAAATACAATGACAAGAAACAAGAAGAGAATGATCACTCAGGGACTGTGTGCCCTGATGCTGATGTTGTCGCCACTGACTTCCCGGCAAGCTTTCGCTCAGCAGCCTGGACAGCAACATGGCGCAGCGATGATGATGCCGCAGGATTTCGACAGTAAGTATGCCACGGACTTGGTGAAGGCAGGCACCGAGGCTCCTGACTTCAAGATGAAGACGGTGGACGGTAAGACTTTCAAGCTTTCCAAGTTGCGCGGAAAATATGTCGTCCTTGACTTCTGGGCTTCGTGGTGTCCCGATTGCCGCCGCGACATTCCTGAGATGCTTAGGATGTATGACCACTTCCGTGGTAAGGGCGTGGAATTCGTTGGCGTGTCATTTGATACCGACGCACAGAAATGGAAGAATGCCTTGCAGAAGTATGGCATTCGTTGGACGCAGGTCAGCGAACTTGTGAAGTTCCACGATACCCAGATCTCCAAGACCTATGGTGTGAAGTGGATACCCTCGATGGTGCTCATCGACCCCAAGGGTAAGGTGGTGTTGAGCACTGTGTTGTGGCCGAAGCTGGAGCGTACGCTGACGGAACTCTTCCCTGAGAGCAAGGCGAAGGCTGTGGAAGAGAAACTCACCATTCCGGGCAGCAAAGGTCTGTTGTCCGCTATCATCAGTCGTCCGGAGGGCGTGACGGGCCGCATTCCGACCGCTATCCTCATGCATGGCTTTGGTGGCAACAAAAACGACCGTCTGATGACGCTTGTCTCCGATTCGTTGCTGCGCCATGGCTTTGCTACGGTGCGCTTCGACTTCAACGGTCATGGCGAGAGCGAAGGGAAGTTTGAGGAGATGACTGTACCCAACGAGATCGAGGATGCAAAGAAGGTATATGCTTATGTCTGCTCACAGCCGTGGGCTGACAGCACGCGCGTGGCTTTGATCGGCCATTCCCAAGGTGGTGTGGTGGCCAGCATGACGGCAGGTGAACTTGGAGAGAAATGTGTCGCTGCTGTTGCGCTGATGGCTCCGGCCGCTGTGCTGCGTGAGGATGCCATACGCGGCAACACCTTCGGCACAGCTTACGATCCGCTTGATCCTCCGGCTGTGATTATCTATGAGACTGCCGCCGGCTATCATGGTCCGGCTTGCATCGTTCATGGCACTGGAGACCGCATCGTGCCCTATACCTATGGCGAGCGTTTCCACAATATATGGAAGGGTAGTGAATACGACGAACTCCCGGGCTTTGACCACGGCTTCGGTCAGGATCTCTACCGTGCGGTGGAGCTAGTCAGTGAGTATTTGGCCAAGAATATCAACAGAAATTAAAAAAAGGAATAGGAGAAGCGCTTGTCTCTTCTCCTATTCCTTTTCTATAGGGTTCCTATTTTTATCAGTCTTACGACAATCCCACGATGTTGCCGTCGACGATGTCTATGTGGTTGGCCTGCGGATCTTTGGGCAGTCCCGGCATACGCATCATGCTGCCAGCTACGGGTACGAGCATCTCG
>ONYS01000226.1 GCA_900322095.1 uncultured Prevotella sp. | reverse complement strand
CGAGATAGCCGGTCATGGCAAACCGGAAATCTACATCAACAACAAGAAAGTGCGTGACGAGGAAGAACTTGACCGCTTGCGTGCCGATGAAATCCTCTCCGCCGAGATTATCACCAACCCCGGCCCTGAATATGGTGCCAATGTTACGTCAGTGATTAAGCTCAGGACAGTCCGTAAGGCGGGAGAAGGATGGAGCGGCAATTTCTCCGCAGCATACCGTCAAGGACAAGAACACTATGAGAGTGCCAATGTTTCGCTGAATTATCGCACCCGAAATGGCATGGACTTCTTCGCCCGTGGCTACTTTACGGATAACAACAGCCTCATCACTGCCACCTCCAACGACCAGTTACAGGCCTCATCCTTGTGGGATTATGAGAAATCCGCCGAGTGGCTCTCCCAGGTGAAATACTACTTTGCCGACCTCGGTTGGAACTGGGAAATTAACGACCACCACTCCATTGGCCTGACCTACACTGCAAACAACTATATCGGTGATTTCAAGACCCAGCGCACCTTCGACGAGCAGGTGTGGCAGGACGGCACGCTTGTCGATGGCGGACATAGTGTGACGACAACTCTGGGGAAGCCCCGGATGACACACACCGTAAATGCCTACTATGTTGGCGAGGTGGGCAAATGGAAGCTTGACTTCAGTACCGATTTCTATAATGCTCATAGTGTTTCCGACATGAGCGGCGGCACGGAAGGTTCCACGACCGTCAGCAGCCAGACTAACACGGAGAACCAGCTTATTGCAGAGAAACTTGTCATAACCGCACCAGTCCCAAAGGGGAACCTGACTTTCGGGGAGGAGGCATCTGCCGTTGACCGCACGAGCGATTTTACGCAAAGTGGCTTCTCTGCCGACAATAGTGTTCACCAACAGACCGCCATGTGGTCGCTCTTTGCAAACTATGCTCTCCATCTCGGCAAGTTCTCCTTCAATGCCGGGCTACGCTGGCAGAACGAACACAACCGCTACGACTACAACGGACAGCAAGATGATGAAATGAGCCCCGACTACCATGTGTTCATTCCCCGTGCCTCGGTCACGTATAACTCTGGTGACTGGACACACAAACTCTCCTTCTTCACGGCTCGTCAAAACCCATCTTATAATCTATTGTCTTCCGCTATCAACTACCGAAGCAAGTATGAGTACGACACGGGCAACCCGCTGTTGCAGCCACAAACGACGCAGCAATTGTCATGGTCATCCAATTGGAAATGGTTTTATGTTGAGGCGTACTATCAATATACCCAAAATCTCATACGTTCCTTCCAGACAGCCTACGATGACATCAACCATCCCGGTGTGATGATTATGGAATATCGAAACTCGCCCAAGTGTCAGGAATACGGCATAGAGCTGAATTTCTCGCCGAAAATCGGCATCTGGCAGATGAACTATACTGTCGGGCTGGGGTTCGCTGATGAAGATGTGGAAGCCCTTGGCATCACCCACAAGTGGAATGGTCTCATCTCCAGTTTCACGCTCGACAACACCTTTACACTGCCTCACTCATGGCTACTGAATATCAAGTGCAATTTAAGCCCCTATAACGAAACTCGATGCGCCCAAACAAAGACTACGGGCAGTCTCAACATACGTCTCAGCAAGCAGTTCCTAAAAGACAAGAGCCTCACTGTCGCCATTCTTGCCAACGACCTGCTGCATACTCAGTACACGGAAATGACCGCTTATAGCGGCATCAATATGCGTACTCAGTTCCGCCAGTATAACGACAGCCGACGCATTGGCATCGACCTCTCTTGGCGATTCAATGCTACTCGCAGCCGATATAAAGGTAGCCATGCAGGACAAAGTGAGCGCAACCGACTATAAAATCTCTCTCGTTAGGGCAGTTGTCAGCCTCAGAGCCGACGCTGCCCACTTCAAAGAATAGACGATTAAGAACATTTATCGCCCGACGATGCAGGATTTTCCGACAATTCGCGTTTATATAAACAGGAACATTAACAACAAATATCGAAATGAAAACAATGAAGATTTGGAG
>ONYS01000229.1 GCA_900322095.1 uncultured Prevotella sp. | reverse complement strand
ATTTTCCCTTACTACAACAAAGGTAAAAATTAACCGAGAAACAACAAGGTTTTACCCTCGTTTTCTATCAACTGCAAAGGTAAGGTGACAGTTGTCACGGAACAACGTGACAGTTGTCACCGACGAACGTGACATTTGTCACGAACGAACGTGACATTTGTCACGAACGAACGTGACATTTGTCACGAACGAACGTGACATTTGTCACGAACAAACGTGACATTTGTCACGGATGATTGCGCTTATAGACACCTTGCGTTGAGTGACGAGATTTTACTTGTGAGTCGGAGGTTGTAATTCTTTCAGGCCGTCAGGAATGACGGCCCTCCTACCATGCGGATTTCGTGCGTTAGCACATCGCTTGCTTCTCCCCTCCCTTTGTAGGGAGGGGTTGGGGGTGGGTCTCCTCCTATCTTCCCCTTCCTCTGTAGGGAGGGGGTAGGTGTGGGTCTCCTCTTCCAAATAATAAAGCGGCCGTTACCTTTCTTGAAGGGTAACGGCCGCTGAATTTATGGATAGGGTGTTGCGACGTCCCGATTAATTCCAGGGGTCAAAGTCGCTGTCCTTTCCCGAGTCCCAAGGATTGGAATCTTCTTCGAAGCTGAAGTCTGACTGCTTGCTGTCTCCAAACGGACTCTGCGATTCTGCCAGGAGTGTGGGAATCTCTCCTTCGGGAATGATGACAGTCATTGGACTGATATATTTCTTTTTCATGTCGACTTTCTTTTTAGCGGATGATTACTTTCTTACCGTTCACAATGTAGAGTCCCGAAGGCAAAGCTACGGTCTCCTGCTGACCATTCTCGACCTGAGCACGCCAGACGAGTACGCCTGATGCCGAAACGATGCTGACGTTCGTCTCACGCGAAGCGGTGATGGTGAGGTAGCCCTTGCCTGTCTCGATGTTCAGACCGTTGTTGCTGACAACCGGCGTAGCGTTGATGGATGTCGGCTCATCGAAGGAGACTTCGAAACCAGCCATGTCCTTGGCGCTGCCGCCGCTGACGTCGTAGTCGAAGTAGGCGCGGAAGGGCTGCATGTAGACGTTGTCATATTTGGCTGAGAGGTTCTTCGAGTTGTAGAACTTGCCCTGTGCGAAATAGTACCATCCATCATTCTTCGGCAACTTCTTGCCGCTGTAGGATCCGTAATTGGTAAAGTTAATACTGCCTGTGGCTGTCTCACCGCTGAAGGTGTAATCTGCATTCATATCGCCAGGTGTTGCGTAGACATCGGAACCATACTGAAGGATTTCGAAAGAAGTATTCTCGTCAGATGAGGCTTGGTTCACCTCTACCATGTAAGGCCTGTTGGGCGTTGTCCTTGCTTCGGTAACTGGCTCAAAATGAGCTGTTCCCCAGAAGTCCTTGCCTTCGGAGCCGGTTTCGCTGTCGGTGGACAGGCAGTTGCTGGCAACCATCTGACGCAACGTGAAGCTGCAGTCGTCGTTGCTATGCACGCCGTCGCTCAACTCGATGGAGAAGGGGAGCACGAGGGTGGCGAGCGTAGCCTTGCCGTTCATCGGATTCGTGATCTTGCGCGAGTAGGAAGCGTAGTTCTCGGCCGGAACGGTGATCTTGTAGGGCGAGTAGAACGGCTGCTTATCGGTGATGACGATGTTCTTGCAAGCGCGGAAGTCGCCGCTCATGGTTTTCGACACAAAGTTGTCCGCACTATATACAGAGCGTTCGGGGAAGAAGATGAGGCAGTTGGGGTTGAGCTCGGCCTTCAGAGAGGCCATGCTCTCCATGTTATCCAACAAGACAGAATAAAGCTCCGTGTGGTCGAGATAGAGAATCTGATCGAGACCTATATTCTTTTCTGCCTTAGCATCATTCAAGGCTTTTTTCATCATCGCCAAAGTGAGGAAGGCCTGCTCGCTGGGAATCTGATAGCCCGTCTCGCCGGCATGTCCTTTCTCGTAGGCCTCGAAGGAGCCTCCGTACATGGCCTTATCTTGACCATCGCCGTAGTAAGTGGCGTCGTAGAGTTGTGTCAATTTGCAGTAAGCGTCGTACTCCTTCACCTTCAGGTCGATCTCCATGAGGTAGAAGGCATAGTAGCGGTGCTCCATGGCCGTGGTGGGTGCGATGTTGGTTCCCGAACCGTCGGCAGCCGTGTAGAGGGCCTCAGAGTAGGGATATTCTTCGAGCGTGGCAGCTGTGGCGCTCACATTGTCGTTGGCCAACTCGTGAGCATTGTTGTACTTGAAGGGCTGGTCGCCGCACATGGTGGTGCTCACCTTTGTTGTAGCCAACTCGTTGCCCGATGTCTGGTATTGTTTACCATCGCCGTAGGTGTTGTAGTATTCCGACTTGACGAAGTAGTTGCGGCTGTTGCCGTTGGTGCCGTGGCCGTAGGTGGAGTCCATGTACTTGCTGGTGAGGTTCTCGAAGGTGAACTGGCAGTTGTTGTTCTCATCGGCGAATTCTGTGGGCACATAGAAGTGGAAGGCACCGCCGGCCACCTGGAAGTCGTTGCTGGTGAACTGCTGCGTGATGGTGGCTCCGTCAATCTTCTTGGAGTGGCACACGATGTCGAGCGTGTTGATGAAGGGGTTGAGCTGCTCCATCGTGAGGTTGTAGGTGATGAGCGCCTTGGCGCCCTCATCCAGTCCGGAGATGGTGAACTTCACGGCGTCGTTGTTCAGACCGCTGACCGAGAGTGTAGCGTTGGTGCTGCTGCTGCTGACGTTGGCCGTCTCTTTAGGCGTACTTGCGCTTGTGCCATAAAGGGTGAGCGTGAAGGGTGAAGGCGTATAGGCGGGGTTGGTTGCGGAGCCCGTGTTAGCCGTATCATCGTCTGAATAGAAGCGTGCACGATCGTTGTTATAACGGGAGAGATAGAGGTCACCATACTTCACCTGATTGTTGCTGATGGTGAAGGCACTGGCCGCATTGATGTCAGTTGTTCCGTTGGCAATATAACTGTCTCTTCCATTCTGAGTGTATTTCTGAACAGCCAGATAATACTGGCCACTCTGCAGCTTGTTGGTCTTTGTAAGTGTCCATTGAACCCGACTGGTGTCCCAAGTGCCGTCCGTCTGAAGGTAGTAGGTTGTTTGCCATACGTATCCAGTCGTATAAGATATGGTACCCGTCTTTCCATCGTAGGTGATGGTAGATGCGTTGGCCTGCGTGCCATAGTGGGCATTGATTTGCGCGCCCGTGATGCGATAGCCCAAGGGGATGGTCTTGCCGTTCTGGTTCTTGGTCTCGGTGGGTGTCTCTATATAATAGGTGCCGTTGCCGAGGGCATAGTAGAGTTTACCGTCGTTGCGGAGCACCTGGATATTTCCGCGGCCTGCGGTCGCGGGCAGTTTGCCTGCTGTCACTGCATCCTTCTGATAAAGCCAGTTCTGCGCTGTGAGGTCGATGACGTTCAGGTAGTTGTAGCTATAGTAGGTTTCGCCCGACTTGGTGTTGGGCTGGATGGTACCAAGGTCGAGTTTGCCAGTGGTGAAGCTGGAGCCCACCATGTTGACGCCCTCGCTGATGATTTCGCTGGGAGTGCCGGGCACGCCCTCAGCCTGGAACTCAGCTTCGGCAGTGAAGTAGAGTTCGATGGACTTGATGGTGCAGGCGTAGAATTTGTCGTATTGTCTCCAGAAGTAGAAATAGAGGTTGTTGCCCATGTCGGTAGTCGTCTTGCTGGTGCGCTCAATCACGAACTCCTGATTAGAGTTTGTGCTGCCCATCATTGGCGTTGAGGCTAAGGCATTATTGTACTCGAATGAGCTGTTAGTCTCATACATCCGCTTGTTCATGCCCGTTCTGTATTGTCCAGCTACCGTTCTGCCATTCATATTGTTGAGCAGCACCATTCGGTAGCCCGTGAAGCGGTAGCCTTTGGGCAAAGAGATGTTGAGGTGCGTCGTTACCGTAGATCCACCATGGATGAGATAAAGATTTTGATTGAGTACGTCGTCCAGACGGATGTCGCCGGCGGGCTCTTTCAGTACTCCACTCTCTGTCAACGTGCCATAGTCAGACACATGCAGGGTGAGGGGCAGCTGGTTGTGCCGCCATAGTGATGACGAGCCATTCTCAAAACCTACCTCTCCGCTGGCTGTGACACCCGCGATGAGACTGCCCGATGAGGGCGAGATCGTTACATTTTGTCCTGATGCCGTCAGAACGGACAGAACCGTAAAACATCCTATTAGTATATTAATAAGAACAGGACGTAACATTAATCGACGTTTCATTAGTTGACGATGTTTCATGTTATTGATATGTGTTGTTATTGATGATGTTGTCTAAGGGTAGTAGGCACAGTTGTTATCATCCTTGAGAGACGAAATGAGCCCATGGATATGTTTGTTGTTTCCTCACGCAAAATTAGGCATTCCAAGCAGTATTGACAAAAAAAACGTCACTGCAAAGAGATTCAAAAGCAAAAAAAAGAGGTTCAAAAAGGTTCAAAATTCCTCAAAAATTCGTATATTTGCACGATGACACGCGGAAAATTCATCATAGCTCACATATATACCTTTCTTGATGGTCATTGCAACAGCCGCAAGGAACAAATGCAGTTGATGTAATCAGCAAATTTTCATGCAACATTTTTAAGAAAAATAACATATAGCATTCTTCGGCAATTAAGATGTAGCATTATTGATGCGTTTTGGCAATTA
>ONYS01000230.1 GCA_900322095.1 uncultured Prevotella sp. | reverse complement strand
TTTCCTTCATGGACTTCGCATGGCTGTCAACAAGGAGCATCGTGTCTGTCTCGCCTTCTATTTCAGCGAACTGGATCTGTATGGGGTGATGGCGGACATCCTCCACGGTTACGACTTGGCTGCCTGTCAGCTTGTAGTCGTCCGTGCTGCCGCCACGCCGCACTGTGATATAGTCATAGTTGTTGTCACGGAGCCACTGGAGATTTTCGGAGGTGGAGATACCGGCATCCATCACGACAATCTTTTTTGCTTCGGCCGATGTCACACCAGGATCGAGCTCTTCCATGATAGTCTTCATGGAGGAGCAGTCTGCGGTGTTGCCTGCGAAAATGTGCGTCCTCACGGGGAAGCCGTTAGTGTCGACCACGGCTCCTAGGACAACTATCGGACAGTCAGACCTTTTTTCCTTGCTGCGCCCGAACTTGCGCAGCTCGGTCTGCCGTGTGGACTCCATATAGGCGTTAGTCAAATCGTAAAGAAAAATGTGATCCTTCAGTTCAAACATATCACTCACCTTTTTATAAAGGAAGTCCTCAATCTCTTTGTGGAGGCTGAACAGTCTGAGGGCACTCCTGTACAGGCGGTCTTTAGTAATGTTCTTAGGGGCAGTACCAAAAAACTCGCAGAGGGCGGAATTGTTCTGAAGATACTTCACTGTCCTATTTTCAGAGCATGGATATATAGCACGGGCGGCAATCTGCATCATGGCGAGGTCTGCCTGCTCCTTCGTCCAGTGGTTGGACACCAACAAACTCCTCAGTCCAAGCTGCCTGAGTGTCTCAAGGCATACGAACTCTGCCCCGACCTGACGGGGCTTGACGTTTTTCAACGTCTCTTCCTTGAGTGCAGCATCCTGCTCGCGCCGTTTCTTCTCTGCCAATTTGTGGACATCGCCCAACAGGCCCTTGTCCAAAAGCTGGTGGTAAATGGTATTCGCCTTTCGGTTTGCCGGCGTGTCTTCCAAGGGCAGCCGAGGCCCATTCTCCACCATGTCATTAAGAATATGGCACATAGTCTCGCGTTCACGCCAGGATGGAAGGTCATCAAGGTTCAGTGGTAGCAGATACTGTTGACGGGTCTTACCGTCGCTGTCGCGGTAAGACTCATAGAGCCGAGGGTAAGAGTGATAATGCTTCTGACCGTCGGCTCCAGTTTGGATTCTTGTCTGGACCTTGATATACATCGCCACAAAATTAGGCAAAATCTAAGAAACGCACAAACTCCAGTGTACCACACAATTGGGGCTATTTTTCAGTTTAAGCATTATTAGCAGAATTATGGCCGATTACCACTGAATATTGGGGGTAAATTGTTAAAATAGAGGAATCCTATAACATAAATTAAAAGATTGCCTGCGATAATGCGCAAGTTGGGTTAATACGTCCGATGGAATTTCCACATTATGCCTATCAGCCTGTCACTCTTTACTTTGTCGGAATGACATAGAGAGTGCTTGTTCGAAGATCTGCACCTGCCAGACAAATCAGGTATATGACCGTCTGCTCTCTTCAATCTTCCAAGGGGTTCAACTCGCGGAAGGATTCGAACCCACGGTACCTGGAAGGATTCTAACCCCCGGTACCCGGAAGGATTCGAAACCACAGTACCCAAAAGATTTCGAACTTTTGCTTATTATACTTCGAACTTACGACCTCTCGACAAATTATCATCCTACAATATAATTACCTTTGCAAGCATAAGCATTTATCATTTGAAAAATCTCAGGCATGAAAATATTGGGAAACATCATTTGGCTCATCTTTGGAGGATTCGGCATCGCGGTCGAGTATTTAATTTCCTCGCTGTTGCTGATGATCACCATCATTGGCATACCTTTCGGTATTGCTACTATGCGGTTGGGAATACTTGCGTTATGGCCATTCGGCTCACATATTGTTGACAAGCCGCAGGATAGTGGATGCCTCAATATGTTCTTTAATATCCTTTGGTTCCTGGTTGGCGGCTTCTGGATTGCATTGACTCATTTGGGCTTTGGCTTGCTGCTCTGCATCACCGTCGTCGGAATTCCGTGGGGCAAGATGCACTTCCGGCTGATGCGACTGGCTTTGGCACCTTTCGGCAAGGAGATTGTCAACAATGACTTCTAAATTTGGAAATATGATATCAGCATCTGCCATTCGTGGCCTATACCGCCAACCCATGCGTACAACAAAACATAAAACGGAACAATATGGAAAAAGAGAATTTGAAGGAGATATATCTGGCCGGTGGCTGCTTCTGGGGCACTGAGCATTACTTCAAGCAGATTGATGGAGTGGCGGACACTGAGGTTGGCTTTGCCAATGGCAGAACGGAGAACCCGACTTACAAAGAGGTATGCACCGACAAGACCGGCTTTGCTGAAACCGTCCATGTCACGTACGATCCAGCGAAGGTGTCATTGAAGTTCCTGTTGGAGATGTATTTCAAGGCTATCGACCCAACAAGCATTAACCGCCAGGGTCACGACACGGGAACGCAGTACCGCACCGGTGTCTATTACACCGACAAGGAAGACGAGGCGGTCATCAATGAGGTTTTTGCCGAAGAACAGAAGCACATCAACGGAAAGATTGCAGTTGAGAACCAGCCTTTACGGAACTTCTACAAAGCAGAAGAATACCACCAGGATTATCTCGACAAGAATCCCGACGGCTACTGCCATCTGCCACAAAGCTTGTTTGAGTTTGCGCGTAAGGCAAAGGACACAAAGAAGTGATACTCAATAAAACTGTATCGAGATGAAGAAGAATATATTACTGACCATGTTGCTTCTGATGGCAACAATGGCTCTCGCAGCCTGCACTGGGAAGAAGGGAAATACTGTACAAAAGAGCGTTGCTGCCCAGACAGACACGTTCAAGACCAAGAGCGGCAAAGAGATTGTCTTTACCGCCATCAAACATGGCAGCATCCGCATCACGTTTGACGGTCGTGAGATAGAAGTGGACCCAGTGCGTGGCTTGAAGCCGACGACGGATTACAGCGCCTATCCCAAAGCTGACTACATTTTCGTGACACATGAACATTTCGACCACTGCGACACGGTGGCTGTCCGACAGTTGGAAAAGCCAACGACCGTAATCATCACGAATGCAAACTGCGCCAAGATCATCGGCAAGGGCAAGGTCATGCACAATGGCGACCATCTGCAGCTGGCTGATGACATCCGGATAGATGCCGTACCGGCGTACAACACCTCTCCGGGTAAAGAGAAATATCATCCCAAAGGGCGTGACAACGGTTTCATACTGACTCTTGACGGTTTCCGTGTATATATCTCCGGCGATACCGAGGATA
>ONYS01000232.1 GCA_900322095.1 uncultured Prevotella sp. | reverse complement strand
GCTCGACCAGGTCGAGGATCATCTCGAAGAAGGCAAGAAGCGCATTGCCCACGAGATCATCAAGGAGCTGCGGTCCCGCGTGTCGTTCCTCCTCGACGTGGGGCTTAACTACCTCTCCCTCAACCGCCAGTCGGCAACGCTCTCGGGCGGTGAGAGCCAGCGCATCCGTCTGGCTACACAGATTGGCTCGCAACTCGTCAACGTGCTCTACATCCTCGACGAGCCCAGCATCGGACTGCATCAGCGCGACAATGAGCGACTCATCAACTCTCTCAAGGAGCTGCGCGATCAGGGCAACACCGTCGTCGTCGTCGAGCATGACGAGGACATGATGCGCGCCGCCGACTGGATTGTCGACATCGGGCCGAAGGCAGGACGCAAAGGCGGTGAAGAGGTGTTCGAAGGTACACCGGAAGAGATGCTCAAGACTGACACGCTCACCGCTCAGTATCTCAATGGCGAACGGGCCATCGAGATTCCGGCTGAGCGCCGAAAAGGCAATGGCAAGATGATCACCATCCACGGTGCGTCGGGCAACAACTTGAAACACATCGACGTCTCCTTCCCGCTCGGCACGCTGACCGTGGTCACGGGTGTGTCGGGATCGGGTAAGTCCACGCTCATCAACGAGACCTTGCAGCCTATCCTCTCGCAGCACTTCTACCGTTCGCTCAAAAAGCCGATGCCCTACGACAGCATCGACGGCATCGACAACATCGACAAGGTGGTCAACGTCGACCAGAGTCCTATCGGCCGTACACCGCGCTCCAACCCTGCCACATACACAGGCGTGTTCATCCGCAATCTGTTTGTGGAATTGCCCGAGGCTAAGATCCGTGGCTATAAGCCGGGACGCTTCTCGTTCAATGTCAAGGGCGGCCGCTGCGAGGCTTGCGGCGGCAACGGCTACAAGACGATAGAGATGAACTTCATGCCCAACGTCTATGTACCCTGTGAGGTGTGCCACGGCAAACGCTACAACCGAGAGACACTGGAGGTGCGCTACAAAGGCAAGTCCATTGCCGACGTGCTCGACATGACGATCAACCAAGCCGTGGAATTCTTCGAGAACGTGCCAACCATCCTGCCTAAGATCAAAGCACTGCAGGACGTGGGACTCGGATACATCAAACTCGGACAGAGCTCTACGACGCTCTCCGGCGGTGAGAGCCAACGCGTGAAACTTGCTACAGAGCTCAGCAAACGCGACACAGGCAAGACACTCTACATCCTCGACGAGCCGACAACGGGTCTGCACTTCGAGGACATCCGCATACTCATGGCGGTCTTGGAAAAACTCGTCAGCCGTGGCAACACGGTGATCATCATCGAGCACAACCTCGACGTGATCAAGTTGGCCGACTATATCATCGACATGGGACCGGAAGGTGGACGTGGCGGTGGTCAGGTGCTCTCCAAGGGTACGCCGGAAGAGGTGGCCGAGTGCAAACAAGGATACACGCCACGGTTCCTAAAGGCAATATTAGAGAAAGCAAAATCCGACAACAAGATCTGATAAGAAACACAGCCATGCAGTTCACCACACCCGTCACCATTTCGCCCTCACCGTGGCAGATTGAGCCCTGCGAGCGGATGCTCTTCGTGGGATCGTGCGCGATGGTCAATCCTTTCGGTGTGATGTACAATCCAGTGAGTGTGCTCCATACCGTGAAGCGACTTAGCGATGCCGGTCAGCTGCCCTTCAGCACTGACCAACCCGGTACTGCTGTCTTCACGCTCGGCACGAATCATGTCTACCGGCTCATCGCCACGGGTGAGATCGTGGACAACTGTCAGAAGCGGCCACAAAAACTTTTCCACGAAGAACTGTTGACGGTCGAGCAGTGTGCCGAGGCACTTTCTGAGGCAATCCGACTGATCCGTTCGCCGTTTCCCAAGACACGTTTCCTGCTCACCGTGAGTCCAATCCGCTATCGCAAATATGGTTATCATGGCAGTCAGTTGTCCAAAGCCACACTGCTTTTGGCTGTCGACCAGGTTGTCAAAGCGTTTGACGACCCGACGATCGCCTATTTCCCTTCCTACGAAATTGTCAACGATGAGCTCCGTGACTACCGCTTCTATCAGGAAGACATGCTCCACCCTACCGACCAGGCCGTCAGCTACATCTATGAGCGGCTGTCCGAGACCTATTTCTCTCCTGCTACGCTCCACTTCCTTGAGCAGTGGCATCCAATCCGCAAAGCCCTTGAGCATCGTCCCTTCAACCCTCAGTCGGCCGAATACCAGCAGTTTCTTCACAAAGCTAAAGAGGACTATAAAGTTCTTAAGGACAAATATCATTTCGAGGAATGATTTTCCACTTTCCACAGAATAACTTATCCCATTTTCGTCATAGGGGCAACCATATTGAAAACTATCATCAGAGAGTTACAGAGCTGGCTTCACTTATAGGGTACGGCCGCTGACCGGGAGGTCCGTTGCCCGGGAGGGCCGCTGACCGGGAGGTCCGCTGCCCTCAGCGGACAAAAAACCAATAAACCAACCGTACAGTGGATATTTTCCGTGGATCGTATATGAGTCTTCTTCACTGGTCACAGATCCTTAGTTGGTTAGAGGCGCCGTTACCCAAGGTAAAAAGCTTTTTAACAAAAACCAGGAAAACCTCTTTGTGTCAGCGCCACAAAGGAAAACCTTAAAAACAGGCTATCGCGATGTAACTTTCAATTCCCAATTACCATCTCTTAACGCCAAGCACCGCGCCAGCCTGTTTTCAAGGTTTTCCTTGCTGTGAGGCAAGCCTGAGGAACTAAGGCTGTTTCTTCTCCGGTGCCAGCTTGCCGAAGCTTGCTTCGGAGCAAGCCGGCACCAAAGAAGAAACAAAGGGCGCAGCCCTTGCATCACAGCAAGAGGTTTTATTTGTTTTTGTAAAAGATCGTGTTTATGAGCTCTCTTCACCAAATACGGGGTCGGCCCTGTGTATGGAGAAGCGTCAAGTTCTGAAAGCTGTTGATGCCGGCGGTCAATGCGTGAAAATTGATTTTGCTGCCTGACAAACACCCGTTCGCTGCGTAGGAAAAGATCATTTCCTACTTAGCGAACGATCTTTTTCTATAGCGTTACAATGTTGAAAACATTGCTTCAACCTCACAAGCCCACTGCTTCGACCCCGTGAAAACACTGATTTGATGCCATACGAATACTGATTGGATGCCATGAGAACAATGATTGGATGCCATGAACAGGCTTTGCACCCATCTTGTGGGAAGGGTATGAATTGTCCGTCATTGCCGATTTGTTGCAGGGCGCCCCCCTTGTGGCCGTCCGCACCCATGAATTGTCCGTCATTGCCGATTTGTTGCAGGGCGCCCCCCTTGTGGCCGTCCGCACCCAACAGACATTATAATACATCATCGCATGGTACGTTTGCAGGGTGCGGCCGTCGCAGCATTTGGGAATTGGACGTTGCAATGGTGTCCGCTGAGGGCAGCGGACCTCCCGGAAGCGGACCTCCCGGAAGCGGACCTCCCGAAAACGTCCCCAGGAGGGCCGCTGCCCTCAGCGGCCTAACTATAATAAGACTATAGTCATTGCCGATTTGTTGCAAGGCGCCCCCCTTGTGGCCGTCCGCACCCAACAGACATTATAATACATCATCGCATGGTACGTTTGCAGCAGCGCTGACACAAAGAAGTTTTCTTGGTTT
>ONYS01000233.1 GCA_900322095.1 uncultured Prevotella sp. | reverse complement strand
CACCGTCCCGCTGCAAGCGTTTGCCATGCGGTGTCTATAAATGTAGTGAAGCATGACGGCGCAAATGCGAAGCCTTGCGACTCCATGCGCAACGGAATGGAAAGACACGGCATGGCAGAGAAGTAGGGAAGGGAGGGAGCAGCGAAGCTGGGATGGGGCGATAGCACAAAAAGCGAAGCCGGACTAACAAATTCAGATTTTAATTCATATTATTCACCAACAACATTATCACGTTATGAAACATTTGAACAAGATTCGTGTTTTCACATTCGTCCTCATGCTGATGGCCGGAGGATTGTGCTCAACCGTCAAGGCGCAGGATGCCGCTATCGTTGAACCTGACACAACCGCCACAGATCTAATGTTCTTAGTCGGTGCAGACAACAGCCTGAAGGCTCTGCCCATGGAAGACGGCAAGATGGAGACACACAAGAACAAATTCGGCAAGCTCGCTTCCATCGTGAGCACAGCGGCCAGTGCTGCCGGTGCCTTGGGCGGTATCGGAATGATTGCAGGAGCAGGAAGTTCTTCCTTGGGAGCCGTTGTGACAGGTGCCCAGGTGATGGGTACAGCTGCCAATGTGGGCAGCCTCGCCGACACCGCCAACACCTTGGCAGGGCAGCCTCGCCGACACCGCCAACACCTTGGCAGGAGCCGAGGGCATGGACTTCACCTTCGACGGACCATTCTCCGCCTTAAAGTGCAAAAACGATGGCAAGGACGTGAGGGTGCTGGTCAACCTCAGAGCTACAAAGCGCGAGGACGGTCTGGCACTGTTCAAGGTGATCAGATTTAACAAGTCGAAGAAAGACCGCCGCTTGCAGTGGTTCCAGACCAAGGCCGCTCTCATCAATACCGATGACTCGGAAAAGGCTGACAAGGCCGGTTACCTGTCGTTCGGCTATCAGAACTACGGCGACCACAGTTCCATCCTCACGATTCCTGCTGCACAGCTGAAATCGGGCGAGTATGCCGTGCTCTACCTCGGCAATATGATTACTCCGACGCTCTCCAGCATCTGTTACTCGTTCTCTGTTGAGTAATCCTTGTAGCGCAGAGGAAGTATGCTACATACCGTATCTTTCTGCAAATAGCTGATACTCAACAGATATTAAAGATACGGAATTCAACGCTACAGCGATACATCGAAATATTGTGGTTTTCGTATATCTACGTAAAAAAATAATCAGCCACCTGTGAGGAACATCCCTACAGGTGGCTGATTTCATTGATAGGCTATTTGTCCTTTGAATTCTTTTCTCCGGACTTCTTATCCTTGTTTTCCTCTTTGTCCTCCTTCTCCTTTGGTTTCCCATAGACCATGTTACCCTCAAAGTTGAGTGTTCCCGGCTGAACGTCATGGTGCTGAATATAGCGGTTGGTCGTGGAGATGTCACGATGACGTGCCTGGTCACGGGCAACAACAACGCCCTCAGAACTGGCAAGGTC
Organism: uncultured Prevotella sp.; assembly: GCA_900322095.1. Taxonomy (GTDB): domain Bacteria; phylum Bacteroidota; class Bacteroidia; order Bacteroidales; family Bacteroidaceae; genus Prevotella. The sequence continues at coordinate 846 of ONYS01000233.1, read as the reverse complement.
ACGGATGCCGGAATCCTTCAACGAGTAGAACTGATAGCAGTCGCTCCATTTCAGTGCATTGCGCATCACTTTCCAGCGTTTGTTAAACTGGTCGCTGCCTACATGCTCCTTACCCGGCTTGAAGTCGTGACTGAAGATATAGCAGTCACTGGTGTGCTGGAAAATATTGAGGTCGAGCATCAGTTTGATGATGATCTTGTTCAAGCCGACATTGTCGTCTCGACGGTTCTTGCTGAAAGCCTTGGAGACGAAGATGGTCTGCTTCCTCAAACTGATGTCACCAATCTTCAGGTTGCTGAGCTCACCGGGACGGATGAGCGTGTAGTACTGCATGAGACAAGCCAGGAGGAACGACTTGTCATGCTCCGCGAGATAGTTGGTCATTGTCTTAAGCATTTCCGGGGTAAGGTCCTTGCGGAACTTCTCGGTCTCTGACATCACCTTAATCTTCTCGACAGGATTGTTGTTGATGTACTTGCGGGCAACCATGAACTCGGAGAAGCCAAAGAGCCAGCCACGGTAGTTGTTGCGTGTGCGCGGCGAACTCTCACGGTCGAGGTAAATCCAGTCGATGAAATCATTGCAGAAAGACTCGTCGAACTGGTAAGCATACTTCAGTGGGGTGACACGGGTGGCGATGTACTCTTTCAAGACGTTGACCCGGGAATGATAACTCTGCCGTGTCTTCTTGCGATCCATGCGGTCGACGAAGTCGAGATAACGCTGGAGACAGTCGTCGAAGAGCACATAAGCACGGGAATTGTCGGTCTGAACCCACGGATTCCATCCCTTCATGAGCTTACTGCTCACTACATTGATAATCTCAGTAGCGCGCCGGTTGCGTTC
>ONYS01000234.1 GCA_900322095.1 uncultured Prevotella sp. | reverse complement strand
GGTCAACCGAGCACCTGCCCAAGAATTGGGTTACAGAACGGACCAAGACGCTCAGAAAAGTGAGCTAAAATTGGCACAACGAATTGGACACCCTAATTATTTATTATATTGCTTGCTGTTTGTACTGTTTGGCGTTTCCTGTACAGACCTGCATGAACAGGAATACGATATTATCAGTACCAGTATTTTCCCAAAAACGGAAGAAGACGCCGATGCTTTGGTTACTGATGCCGCCTACGGACCCTTCCGTTCCGATTGGTACAGTGGCCTGTTCGCTTCCAGCTGGGGAGGCATCCATGTGCTGACCGATATGACCACAGATATTGGCTACTGCCAATGGAACGATGTGGTTTGGCCAGACCTGCTGACAGTCAACTTCAAAGCCAACAACAACGGGGCATCAAGTGAATACGGCTGGTATATCGATGATATCGGCCGTATGACGGAGACCATTGAGCGCTTGAAGGGTATTGATATGAATGAAGACACTCGTAACCAGTACATTGCCCAAGTGGAATGCGGCCGTGGCTGGTTGGCTTATCTCCTCTATGATCTCTATGGACCGCTTCAGTTGGCCACCCACGAACAGCTTTCCAGCGGAAGTGACGAGGTCCTTCCGCGCTCTACAGCCGAGGAAACAGTAAGCTTCATCAAAGAAAATCTAGAGGATGCAATAAAATATCTGCCAGATCGTTACCATGTCGGTGATGCAGGATACGGACGTTTCACCAAGGCTTTGGCCTACACGGTGCTGATGAAGCTGTATATGCATGAGAAGGACTGGACCAATGCCGTGAACTGTGGAAAGGAACTCATGAACTCAAAATATGGTTTTGCTCTCATGCCTCACTATAAGGACATCTTTACGCTTGAAAATGAAGGCAACGACGAAACCATTTGGGCCGCAGTGTGCAGCACAAGCGGCAACAAGCAGCTTTGGCTTGCACATGTACTGCCCAGCGTCTATCCTACCACTAACACTTCCATTCAGAAATGGAGCGGATACAGAGTACCTTGGGATTTCTACCATACGTTTAATCCTAAAGACGAGCGTTTGCAGGTGCTTGTGGGAGATTTCGTAGGTACCGACGGAGTAGAATACAACGAGAGTAATCCAGGATCGGTTCTCTTCGGCGGAGCATTACCCATCAAGTACGGTGAGGATCCCAATGCCACAGGCGAGGAAAGTCAGATCGACTGGATTGTTTATCGTTACGCTGATGTACTTACACTGCTGGCAGAAGCCGAGTGCCGCCGGGCCAACACCGTTACTGACGAGGCTGTCGAGTTGCTCAACAAGGTTCACACCCGTGCTGGCTTAGATGCCTTCAAGAGAAATGACTTTGCCTCCACACAGGCTTTTCTCGACTCTGTGCTCATCGAGCGCGGCCACGAACTATGGTATGAGGGATGTCGCCGTAGCGACCTTATACGTTATGGTAAGTATATCGAGTATGCCAGAAAATACAAAGGCTCGACAACAGCTGAGGACTACATGAATCTGATGCCCCTGCCGCAGGCCATCATCGATGAAGGTAAAGGACAAGTAAAACAGAACGAAGGCTATTTTAATACACTCAAGTTGGGGCGGCGGAAGACTTAACGCCGCCCCTTCTTATGACAACCAGAAACTAATGATGAAATACAAGTTATTTTTCTTTCTCCTCTTCTGCCCATTGCTGTCTTGGGCCAATCCCGTAGACAGTCTGCTGGAACGACTCGACAAGGGAGCGTCAAGCAAATTCGAGCTTGTTGTGGACGGCTCGGACGATAGCACCGCCGACTACTTCGAACTCAGCGACAGCCACGGCAAGGTGCGTGTCAGGGGCAACAGCTACATCAGCATTGCGGCTGGCATTGGCTGGTATCTGCGCTACTGGGCCGGTATCGACGTGGCATGGAACAATATGCACACCGTGCGCCACACGTCGAAGGCTACGTGGAGATACTACCTCAACTACTGTACGTTGTCCTACTCGATGGCTTTTTGGGACTGGGACCGCTGGCAGGAGGAAATCGACTGGATGGCCCTTCATGGTATTAACCTCTGCCTTAGCAATGTGGGGACCGACGCCGTCTGGGACGCACTGCTGCAGCGGATGGGCTACAGCCGGCAGGAGGCACGGGAGTTCATTGCAGGTCCGGCCTTTCAGGCATGGTGGCTGATGAACAATCTCGAAGGATGGGGAGGCCCCGTCAGCGACTCTTGGATTCATCATTCTCTAACCCTTCAGCAGCGCATCCTGGGCCGCATGCACTCTCTGGGCATCCATCCCATCATGCCGGGCTTCTCGGGCATGCTGCCCCACGATGCCCGGACCAAGTTGGGTGTCAATGTCCAGGATCCCGGATTGTGGAACGGATTCCACCGTCCGGCCTTTCTCCAGCCCACCGACAGCCACTTTGCTGACATTGCGGCCACCTACTACAACGAGCTGCAAAGGCTTTACGGCCCGGTGGAGTTTTTCTGCATGGATCCTTTCCACGAAGGCGGCAGCGTGGAGGGCGTGGACCTTCGGGCTGCCGGGCGTGCCATCTGGCAAGCTATGCGCAGGGCCAGCAGCAAGAGCAAATGGGTGATTCAGGCTTGGGGCGCTAATCCCCGCAGCGCCATGATCGACAGTTTGCCCAAAGGGAGCGTCATCGTGCTCGACCTCTACTCGGAGAACTTGCCGCAATGGGGTGACAGTTTGTCACGTTGGTACCGACCCAAGGGCTTCGACGGTCACGATTGGATCTACTGCATGCTGCTCAACTTTGGCGGCAACGTGGGTCTCTTCGGACGTTTCGACAGCGTGACCGAAGGCTACTACCGTGCCCTACGGTCTTCCTTCGCCACGAGCATGGAGGGTGTCGGGATGACCATGGAGGGAATAGAAAACAATCCCATGATGTATCAGCTGCTGAGCGAACTGCCCTGGCGCGACACTCCCGTCGACCGCAACCAGTGGATCACCCGTTATGCCCAGGCCCGCTACGGCAGGAGTAACGCCCAAGCCGAGAGTGCCTGGAAGATTCTGGCAGCGACGGTCTACAATAGTCCGCGCTCAGCCCAGGAGGGAACGAACGAGTCGGTGTTCTGTGCCCGTCCGAGCGACAACGTCTGGCAGGTTTCCACCTGGTCGAACATGCAGCCCTATTATAAGGCCGAAGACGTCTACCGTGCCGCCCGGCTCTTCGTTGAAGCTTCCCGCGACGAGCAACTCAGCCACAACAACAACTTCCGTTACGACCTCATCGATGTGGTCCGACAGGCACTCGCCGAGCGGGGACGCGAAGTCTACGGGCTCATGCAGCAGTCGCTCAAGGCG
>ONYS01000236.1:852-2390 GCA_900322095.1 uncultured Prevotella sp. | reverse complement strand
GACAAAAGGCCGTAGACTGGCAGTTCCAGGCGACGACGGCAGACGGTGCCACTCAGTATACGATCTATGACAAGAATGTGCCCAGTGACATGGCAGCTAAGACCGAGGGTTCGGCTGTGAACCATACTCTTGTGCTGGAAACGATTGCGGATCAGCCGGCGTATATGGTTGTGGAGTTGGAGAATAATACAGGCAAGGACTTTTCCGGGCATAATGGAGAAATCATCAAGGTAGGTGCCAACTTCTATATGGTAGCCAAGCTCGATCCTAAAAGTACGACGAACGATGAGGTAAAACAGCCGGAAACGTCAACAAGTCTGACCAAGGTCTTCCAGCAGGACTATACGACGGTTGCCAACCAGAAGATCATGGAAAACAGCGACACTAACCACGACAAGGGTCTTGGTGCCGCCTACAACGTCATCCCGGATCTGCGGACACCTGCTCTGAGCATCGGCATGAGTGTGGATCTGAACTGGCAGAGCGGTCTGACTTTCAACATCGGCATTTAGAACATTTGTTAGGGCGGTCACGTGGGGAACCGCCCTAACATAAATATCTCGATAACCATGACATTTCACATCAGGGCACTGATCACGGCACTCTTGCTTCTGCTCACGGCGCAAAGTTGCACGTTTATTGATGACGACCGCTCAGACTGCGAGGACACGTACTCGCTGAACTATGAACTGAAGGTGGTCAGCAATATCAACCTGCAACTCAGTGAACAGCTGCAGGTCAGCACGGGGTCAATGACTTTGAAGGCTCTCAACAACTATTTCTCGCCCATCATGCAGCCTGCCACCTCGGAAGCGCGACTGGGCTTCTTTCCTACAGACGGTGATGCGCCGATCTATTATTCGCTGCATACCGAGGGACGTCGGACAGCACTCGGCATCTCTATCCCGGCAGACAACTACCGGCATATCGCTGTCATTGGCCAGGCAGATCCGTCGATATTCCTCACGGACACCACGATGGCTGCAACGGTACGCCTGACGCAGTTTCTCAACGACACTGTCGACAGTCACAACCATGCCATCCTTGCCGGTACGCTGGACATGGATGTCCTTGGCAACGTGAACCAAAGCTGGGAAGTCAACCTCTATCCTGCCGATGCCTCTGTGTCCGTGGTACTGAAGAAAAACCCTATGGTACGGCACACCCGCGTCTTTCTTGCCGATTTGGCCACGAGTTTCACGCCCAACGACAGTACGTGGCACTGGGACCATAACAGTCTCGTACGCACCGACGCCATTGATGTCCCGGGCACGGACTCCGTGGCCTATTGTGGCATCGCCTTCCCTTCGCGAGCGGATTCTCAGGTCGCCGCGAAGTGGGGTAGGGGAATAACCGCAAAGAATGTCGGCAAGGGCACGGAGTCCCCCTCCAACGATGCTGTGTGGCGTATCATAGTCCTCAACGACATGCCCGGCGGCAGTGTCACACGCACCGTGCTCTATGTGCGTAAGCCACTGAGAGCCGGCGATGTCCGTGTCATCCGGGTTCATGTCAACGATGACGGGGGCGTGGATACC
>ONYS01000236.1:0-836 GCA_900322095.1 uncultured Prevotella sp. | reverse complement strand
GAGATATAGACCAAACACAAAGATGAATATTCATAAGACCATAATATTAATAGTAGGTGCGTGGGCATTGTTCTTTGCCTCCTGTTCCTCGTCAGACTCACCGTCGGGCGAGGCTGACAGACTGGTGAGAATGCCGATCAATATTGCCATACCGGTTAATGATGCCAGTCTGGCTGACAGGACCGGTGCCAAGGTCACACGTGCAGAGGGCGACCCGGGGACGTATGAGCATTTTGTGTTGCCCACACATCTTTATATATATCTTGTGGTGACCTCTATGGATGGTACCAAAACCACGGTGCTCACACCAGAGGGCATGGACGTAGCCGGCGGCTATAGGCTGAAGCCTGAGAACTGGGTGAAGGTGACGACGAGCGACTATCAGAAGGACTCCGTCTATACCTATACGGGCAAAATCGGTATCATCATCCCTGAGGACAGATCCGCGGGAGTGGTCTACGCCGCAATGTCATCGGTGCCCATCACAGTCAGCTATACGGGAAACGATGTTGCCAATGCCGGTTTCATACTCGGCAGTGAAGCCACGGGTAATGAGGGGGAGGCATTGAAAAACCTCTATTCCTCACCTTACAACCTGCTCAATGTCGACAAGAAATACTATGGCACGGTCAACGACTTCGGCACCAACTCCCCCTATATCGATATGGTACTCTACCATGTGGGGGCGAAGTTCGACATGCAGTGGAACGTGGACACAAGCATGCAGCACCATGTCATGCTGAGCAAAATCACGCTCAAGGGACTCAGCGGCGGTGGCAAACTCTTCAAGCCTCTGGAAAACACCGCGGCATCGACGGCTACCTACAGTGAGACCT